>JAFODQ010000054.1 GCA_017380615.1 Clostridia bacterium
CCGTCAAATACTGCAAGGCCGTGTTGATGGAAAAGAGGAGCTTTGTTCCTGATTCTTTTTGTAGCGGCTTTACCGAAAAGTCTTTCAACCTCCGAAAGCTTAAGCCCGTCGTTCAGCCTCAGACGGAGCATGATGTACTCCTCGGCTGTGTACCCTTCACAGTCAAACAAAGCCTTATTGCCATCAATGAAGGCTTGTGTATCTTTTTCGAAATAAAATCTTTTTCCGTCAACAAAGGAGTGGGCTGCAGCACCGATGCCAAGGTAGTTTTCCAAGGTCCAATATTTTGTGTTGTGTCTGCTTTGAAAGCCTTCCTTTGCAAAGTTTGAGATTTCATAGTGAATAAATCCCAGATTCTCAAGATAATCACAGCAGTGGTTATATAAATCGCAGGAAGCGTCGTCATCAGGGAAATTATATTTCTCTTTGAATCTGTGAAAATGTGTGCCCTCTTCAATTTTGAGTATGTATGAGCTGATGTGCTGAATGTCACACTCTTCTATGAATTGCAGCGTTTCTGTGAGGCTTTCCTTGGTTTGTCCGGGTATGCCAAGCATAATATCAAGGGAAATATTATTGATTCCATTTTCTTTGAGAAGGCTTATAACTTCACGGATTCGTGCCTTGTGGGAGACTCGTCCGAGAAGTCGTCTTTCACTGTCAACAGCCGATTGCATTCCAAGAGAAATTCTGTTTACGCCGCATTCCTTGAAAACCTCAATAAGCTCCTCAATTGGTGAGCCGGGATTGCATTCAACGGTTATTTCGCAATCCTTTGTCAGCTTTAAGCTCTCCTTTGATGTGAGAATGATATCTCTTAGCTGTGAGGGCTTGAGCAAAGATGGTGTGCCGCCGCCCAGATAAAGGGAATCTGAGGGATGTATTTCATTGACAAAATCCGATACCCTTCTCAATGTGGTGATTTCATCAAGCAGAGCTTGTACATATTCCGTCTGCAACGCTTCGCTGCACCTTTGAGAATGAAAATCACAATAAGGGCACTTGGATGTGCAGAATGGGATGTGAATATAAACACCGTTCAAAAAATCACCACCTCGGAGCTGATGGTTTGATTATACTATTATTCTCTGTTGTTTTCAATACAGTTTTCAATTCGTCTTTTGATAAATGAATTGAGACAGCCGCCGTTTATTGTTTCACATTTCTGGGCATTGAGGCAACGGAGCTTCTTTGTTCCGTTGTGAAAAGTAGTTTCTTCAAGAATGATGTTTCTCCCGATAACGTTGCAGTATTGTTCAAATGTATAACAATGTTTCTTCATAAAAGCACCTCATAGGAAATTATTATATTAATATTATGCACGAAATATAGCACATATAATCTGTAATATAATCTGATTATACATCATAGTTTTTAATAAACTGATAACTGTTTATTAAAAATTTATAAGGATGTGTTTTTATGGTTTATTTTATGGGAGCTGCACTCGTTTTCTTTGTTTTTCTGATCTTTAAGCACAGTGGTTCATTCTTTAAGTCACTGTTTACAAGCACTGTTGGTGGGGTAGGGGCACTCTGTGCTGTGAATGCGCTGTCATATTTCATTCCGTTGAGTATAGGCTTCAATTGGTACACCGTGTGCTTCTCTGCTCTGTTTTCTGTGCCGGGGGTAATATTTATGCTCGTGTCGGAGGCAGTTTTATTTTAATCAGTACGCTTTACAGAATTGGTATATTATTATAAATGGACTCAAACAGAAAATGCTGGTTGGGTCTTTTTGTTTGATGACAATGCTTCAAATGGTTGCCTGAAGCTTGAGGGTGCATATGCTTTTGCTGCTGATAACAATGCTGATAGTGTAATTGATATAAACGATTTTCAGGCAATCGTCAATAAAGTGGTAGAATAAAATTAACGTGTAAAAATAATAAGTAGGCACACCTCATTCCGAAGGAATAGATGTGTTTTTTCGCAGAAGGAGAGACTCGCAAGGCAGAGCCTTGCGTTTGCTGCGCAAACACCGATTGTGTTCGGCTTCGCCGAGAAGAGTTCGAGTCTCTTTCTTGAGAGAAAAAATAAACCCTACACAACCTGGTGGTTGCATAGGATTTATTTGGCGCAGAAGGAGAGACTCGCAAGGCAGAGCCTTGCGTTTGCTGCGCAAACACCGATTGTGTTCGGCTTCGCCGAGGGAGTTCGAGTCTCTTTTTTTGAGCGAAAAAATAAACCCTACACAACCTGGTGGTTGCATAGGATTCATTTGGCGCAGAAGGAGAGACTCGAACTCTCGCGCCGGTTTCCCGACCTACGCCCTTAGCAGGGGCGCCTCGTCACCAACTTGAGTACTTCTGCATTGGTAACAATTTTATTGTTATTAAATTTCCAAAATGCTGCAGATTAACTGCAGCATTTTGTGTGTGGCGCAGAGAGTGGGATTCGAACCCACGGTACGTTGCCGTACGACGGTTTTCAAGACCGTTCCGTTATAACCACTTCGGTATCTCTGCATTTGTTAGCCTTGATATAGTATCACATCATTCTCGAAATGTCAACCTCTTTTTGTATTATTTTTTAAATTTATTCTATGTCGTTGTTTTTTCAGAAGCTTTGTGCTAGAATTATACCAAGGTGGTGTTTTTATGGAAATTATCAAAGATATCTGGGGCGTTAACCCTCCGGCGGCATTTGCGACAATCTGCCTTGCCCTTTATTTCATAGGCATGGCTGTTGTGTTTATCTCTTCTCCGTTAAAGAATGCAGAAAGCTTTTCTGTTAAGCCTGTGGATAATGCAGGTAAAACGGAAATCCGTGTTTATTATGGTGGTATATCCGGCGCATTGGGTGGCTTTCTTCTTTATCTTGCCTTAGCAACCGGCACAGCGTATTATTCACTCGTTGGGGGAATGTTTTTTGCCACAACAGTTCTTGTCACGAGAACGATTTTCCTTTTTGTTGACAAAGGTTGGAAGTGTCCTTACACCAAGCTTGCTATTCCTGCAGAGAGTGCTTTTGTGGTAGCTTTGTGGGTGTGCTTCTTTCTTGCGCAGAAATATGTATGATTGCAAAAGACATCACATATAAATTGTGGTGTCTTTTTGTTATTTTGCCTAAATTTTGGCTGTGAAATACTACATTATATTTTTTCATTACAGTTGATTTTAGTGCGATTTTAGTGTAAAATGTATAAATGAACAGGTTAAAAACTGCATTTTTATAATTTTTTTTGGGGGATTTGTATGAATTACAAGCTTACAAAGAAGCAAGCAAAGGAAATGCTTGAAAATAAACTTCTTCATTTTTTTGGTATTTCAACCGAAAATGCAACCTATGAGCAGTATTATAAAGCTGTTACTATGATTGTCCGTGATATGATGGCACAAGGTAGGGCAGAGCTCACAAAGAAGGCGGATGCAGAGGGCAAAAAGCGTGTCTGCTATCTTTCGATGGAATTCCTTATGGGTCGCTCCTTGAAGAACACACTTTTCAATCTTAATCTTACAAGCACATTTGAAGGTGTGCTCAAGGATTTTGGCATAAAATTAGATAAGCTTTACGATTGCGAGCCTGATGCAGGTCTCGGCAACGGTGGTCTTGGCAGACTGGCAGCATGCTATCTTGATGGTCTTGCAACTCAGGGCTATCCCGCAAGAGGCTATTCCATCCTTTATGAATATGGAATTTTCCGCCAGAAGCTTATTGAAGGCAGACAGACCGAGCTTCCGGATAACTGGCTTCCCGGTGGTGAGGTGTGGCTTGTTCCGAGAGAAAGCAGCTCCGTGAATGTTTGTTTTGAAGGCAGAGTGGAGGAGTTCTGGGATAATCATTATCACCAGGTTGAGATTAAGGATGGCAATATTATCCAGGCTGTTCCTTACGATATGTTTGTTGCAGGCAAGGATGGCAAGGGCATCAGTGTGCTTCGTTTGTGGAGTGCCAGGGCGCCTGAGTTTGATATGAAATCCTTCAATCAGGGCGATTTTATGCGTTCAATGGAACGCCAGGCAATGGCTGAGGTGATCTCCAAGGTGCTTTATCCTATGGATAATCACCCTGAAGGAAAGTCTCTCAGACTCCGTCAGCAGTATTTCCTCGTTTCTGCATCTGTTCAGGATATTGTCCGCCACCATCTTCGTGAATTTGGTTCGATTGACACTCTTCCTGAGAAAATTGCAATTCACATCAATGATACTCATCCGACAATGGCAATACCGGAGCTTATGAGAATTCTTCTTGATGAGTGTGGATATGGCTGGGATGATGCTTGGCGTATTGTTACAAACACAATGGCATATACAAATCACACCGTTATGAGTGAGGCTCTTGAGTGTTGGAGCGAGGAGCTTGTTAAACGCCTTATTCCTCGTATATACGATATTATTAAAGAGATTGATAATCGCTTCCGTGCCTATGTGTGGGAGAATACACACGATGCAGGATATGTTGAAAGAACAGCCATCATCTCAAATGGTGCTGTGCGTATGGCAAACCTCTGTGTTGCAACCTGCCACAGTGTAAATGGCGTTTCAGGTCTTCACAGCCAGATTCTCAAGGATACTCTCTTTAATGATTTTTATAAGCTCACACCAAATAAGTTCACAAATGTTACAAACGGTATTGCTCACAGACGCTGGCTTTGTCAGGCAAACCCTGAGCTTACAAAATTTATAACAGAGCTTCTTGGTGATGATAAATTTGTTTATGATGCAGAGAATCTTTCAAGGCTTGTTGCCTTCAAGGATGATGAGGCTGTTCTTGAAAGACTTGCCGAAATCAAGCGTTCAAACAAAGAAAGCTTTGCAAAGCGCATCTTTAAGCAGACCGGTGTTCAGCTTAATCTTGATTCAATCTTCGATGTTCAGGTTAAGCGTCTTCATGAATATAAGCGTCAGCACCTTAATGCGTTTAATATCGTTTCCGAGTATCTTGCAATCAAAGAAAATCCCGACGGTGATTTTGTTCCGAAAACTTATATCTTCGGTGCTAAGGCTGCTCCCGGTTACTATGTTGCACAGCGTATTATCAGCATGATTCTTGAGCTTGCAGACATGATTAATAACGATCCCGATATGAGAGACCGTCTTAAGGTTATTTATGTTGAGGATTATAATGTTACAAATGCTGAAAGACTTATGCCTGCGGCGGATGTTTCAGAGCAGATTTCACTTGCAGGTAAGGAGGCGAGCGGCACAGGTAACATGAAGCTCATGATGAACGGTGCACTCACAATCGGTACTCTTGATGGTGCCAATGTTGAGATTCATGAATCCGTGGGAGATGACAATATGTTCCTCTTCGGTATGCACACAGAAGAGGTTAACAAGCTTCGTCAGAGTGGTTACAATCCTCAGAATTATTACAATAACAATCCTGAAATCCGTAAGGTGCTTGATTTCATTTCCCATGGTGGTATAAACGGCAAGGATTTCTCCGATATTTCAAGCACAATCATTCACCACGATCCGTTTATGGTGCTTGCTGATTTTGCTGATTATCAGAGAGCACAGAAGAAGGTTCGTGAGACCTTCCTTGATAAGAAAAAATGGAACCAGATGTCTCTTATGAATATCGCTCTTTCGGGCAGATTTGCTGCGGACCGTGCAATAAACGAATATGCTGAAAATATATGGAATACACAAAAAATGAGTTGATTTTTCGGCTTTTTGACGAAAATTGAGTGAAGCTGTATATTTGCAATAAAATTAACTTGACTTTTCCCTTTGTTTAAGGTAATCTATGATTGTCTAAAAAGAAAGTTATGCTGTCTTAAAGGCACAAATTGAAAGGGGTATTTTACCAATGAAAAACTCTGATATGAAGATTATTGCTATCATTCTCAGTATAGCTCTCTTCTTCACAATCCTCACAAGCAATGCAGTGTCAATCGCTTCTGTTATCTTGCTCGCACGCGATGGTGTGGTAGCTGAGGGTGCAGATGCTCCTGCAGATCAGCAGGGTGGCACAACAAACAATGGTGGCACTACAACAAACAATGGTGGCACAACAACAAACAACGGTGGCACAACAACAAACAACGGTGGCACAACAAACAATGGTGGCACAACAAACAATGGTGGCACAACAAACACAACACCTTCAGGTGACAGTGGTGCAACAAATTCTGATGATCCAATCTTGAAGGATCCTCTTGCAGCATACCAGAAGGCTGCTAAGGATATCCACGAGAAGGGTTCAGCTGGTTACAAGAAGAAAGCATGGCAGGCAGTTGAAGGCGACCTTCAGCTCAGCAAGTTCAGCTTCCTCGCTGGTACACTTACAAGCCTTGTTAAGAGCTTCATGACAGAAGAGTCAGCAGCTGAAGAAAAGGTTAACGAGAAGGGTTCAGAGGATGCTATGAACCGTATGCCAATCAGTGACTGTGCAAGCAGCTACATCAAGAGCGCAACTGCAGTTAAAGAAGGCGATGGCTATGTTATCACAATCGTTATGAACGATCAGGTTAACCCATCATATAACGATGCAGACGGTCTTGTTAAGATGTCAAGAGACTTCCTTGATATGAAGGATGTTATCAACACTGTTGCAACAGATCCAACTGTTTCAAAGGTTGTTAGCAAGGTTGATGGTACAATCACATATAAGGAATTCACAATCACAGCAAAGATGAACGCAAATGGTCAGTTCACTGATATCGTTCACTACAGTGTTGCAGCTATGGAAGCTGATGTTTCAGCTGTTGCAGTTGGTGATCTCCATGCATCAGGTGCTCTTGCATTCAACGCTCACTACTACGACTTTGTTTATTAATTAAATACATAAAGTTACTTAAACCGACTTGCGAACGCAGGTCGGTTTTTTGTTATCTTAGTTTATCTGATTGTGTTGACTATTCCTTTACAATTTTATATAATTATAATGTATATTTGTATAAATAAGACTTTGTGTAAAGGATATTAGGTATGAAGAAAAACAAACCAAAGCTTTCGAAAAAGAAGAAGTTATATGCTCTCGGTTGTGTTGTGCTTGCGATACTTTTGACAATCAGCACATATATATCCATCGTTGTTGTGGGTGTTGTGGCAGATGAAGGGAAAAAGGGTACGCTTATTGGTTTTAAAAAAGATGATACCGAGGTAACCGAACCAAATTACAATTATGATAACAATCAGCAAAATAACAATCAGCAAAATAACAATTATGTCAATGATTATATAATTAATTATCCTGTTGGTAATACTGATGTAAATAATGCGGATAACGGCGCACAAAATGTAAATACTCAGCCGGGCGCAAATCAGACATCGGGTGAGCCAATTAACACTCTTCTTAATGAAAATAAAACGAAGGCAGACATTGTGAAAATCTATGCAGATTTGATGAATGGTGCCAAAACAAGAGCGCCTGCCTTTACGAAGATTGAGTATCAGGAGCTCCCCGGTGACCCTGCCAACCGTGTAATGTCAGAAGGAAGTGCAGAAGCAGGGGAACAGGCTGTTAATAAGATGCTTGACTTCCTGAATGATCGTGGTGTTTTCATTCCTAAAGAGGAAGCAGAGGCTAATCCGTACATCCATGAAAAAGGAGATGTGGATATGGCAAGATTCCCTGTCTTTGACAGAGAAAAGGGCTCATATCTTACGGACCCGAATGGTATTGATAGCTATACCTACAAGGTTCTTTCCAATGGTAATGTTAAAATGAGCTTCATCCTTGTGGATGAGGATAATCCGGAGCCAATCAGTGAGAATTCGAATATAGCTCCAAGCTACACAGGTGCAGTTTTCTCGCCTATGTCCAAGGCTAAAATCGACGGAACTGTTTATCATCCGATTGTCACAGTTTTTGCGAAGGATATCACATATTCTCTCAGGTATCACGATTGCTCTGTTGTGGTTGAATTTAATCCTAACACTCTTGAAATTGTTTATCTTGAGCAGATTGCCCGTGTTAGCATAAAGGGCTCGGGTAATGTTGTAGGTCTCGGAAAACTAGGCCTTGAGAGACAAGAGCTTATCGGGTATGTTATTGTTAAAGATTTCAGATATTGAGGTAGAAATGAATTTGTGGCTTTTATTTGCACTGTGCTTTGTTATTCAGTGCTTTTCAACTCCGTTATTTTTAAAATTATCCTGGCCCACCAGAAGCATGAGGTCTCTTACAGCTAAAATGGTCAGCGCAACACTTTTTGTGGCTGTTGGCTTTCTTTCGGCAAATATTTCAGCTAATGAATCAGATTTTGCAAAAACAATGCTTGTGGGTCTGTGCCTTGGTTGGGTGGGTGATTTCTTCCTACATTCCGATAAGAATTCCTGCTTCGGAATAGGAATGGTCAGCTTTATGGCAGGTCATGTTGCCTATATTTTTGCGTATATAAGGGCTCTCAATTCTTTTGAGGGATATAACCATTTCAATATAATTGAAGTTCTTTCCTTGGCTGTGCTTCTTGTTTCAAGCTTGTTTGTTTTCAAAAGGTTTAAGTTTGAGTTTTCATTGAAAATATTGAAATTCGGTGTTGTTGTTTATACGGGAGTGCTTGTGGTGATGTTTCTCAAGGCAACCTCTCTCGGACTGAATTATATGCTATCTGGTGGGGAAAATGGCCTGTGGGCATTGCTCACTCTTGCATTGGGCTCGCTTTTCTTCTTGCTTTCGGATGCTACGATAGGCGTGCTTATGTTTGGTGGTCAAAAGAAAAACAGACCACTGAAAATTTTTAATATAGTCACATATTTTGCGGGACAGATGCTTCTCGCCTCGTCCATTTTGTTTATTAAAATCTGACCATAAAGGTGGTTTTTATGAAGAAAATTATAGCTCTGGTTTTATGTGTAATAATTGCATTATCTGCAGCGATTTCTGTGTCAGCAGAGGTTGATCTTACATTGGATTTCAATAAGAGATACACGGATATCTATGAGCATGATGAAATTGATGATCCATATCTTGATACGCAACGAAATTCTCGCGAAGCACAACAAAAAAGAAATATTTATGTTGTCGTGCTTGTAATTCTTCTCATTATTGCAATTGCTGTTTTTGTATATACTTTGAAGAAGGTTCCAACAGAGGAACAGCTTACCGAAAAGAATAAAAAGCGAAGAATCAAGAGAAAATCTGACAGCGGAGACGAAGAATGAGAAGAATAGTTAGCAGGGTCAGAGCTGCAGTTGATGATTATAAAATGATTCGGCCTGGTGACAAAATCGCAGTGGGTGTTTCGGGTGGCAAAGATTCACTTCTTTTGCTGAGGGCTCTTTGCGATCTGAAAAGATTTTACCCTTGTGATTTTCAGCTTGTGGCAATAACGGTTGATATGAAGTTCAATAAGCTTCCCGGTGATTTTTCCGGAATAAAAAAGCTTTGTGACGAATATGATGTGGAATATATAGTTAAACCCACTGACCTCTATGAAATTATTTTCGAGGTGCGTCGGGAGGAAAATCCGTGCGCCTTATGTGCCCGTATGAGAAGAGGTATTCTTCATGATGCTGCAAAGGAAGCCGGGTGCAATAAAATTGCTCTGGGTCATCATCTTGATGATGCTGCAGAAACCTTCATAATGAATCTCTTCCTTGAAAGCAGAATTGGTTGCTTTGCTCCCGTGACATACCTTTCAAGAAAGGATATCACAATGATAAGACCTCTTATTTATGTAAGAGAACGGGAGGCGGAAGCGGCTGCCGAGAGAAATAACCTTCCCATTGTGGAAAGTGGATGTCCTGCAAACGAAAAAACTAAAAGAGAAGATATTAAAATTCTTTTGCAACAGCTTTGTACGCAGTATGGCGATGTGCCTGAAAAGATTGTTGGAGCAATGCAAAGAGGCGGAATAGATCGCTGGAATAAAAATGGATAAAAAACGATGTTGTTCATTTGAACAACATCGTTTTTGTTTTTAAGGATTTAATTAATCATCGAAATCTTCAAAATAGTTAAATGGACTTTGTGGCTCGGTTGTCTCCTGTGGAGTAGCGACGGTGGTGTTACCCTTATCTTCAACAAGCTTAACCTTGGCCTGGAAGGTTGTCGCAATATCGCCTGTGTTCTTATTGATTCTGCAAACGGTAAGATTAAGTGTGTCGCCAACCTTTGCATTTTCAATTGCTTCAAGAAGAGCATCTGTGCTTTCGAGCTCTTTTCCGTTAACTGCTGTAACGATATCGCCTTCCTTGATGCTGGTGTTAACAACATCACTGTCCGGGCTGATAGAAACAATAACAATTGAACCATATGGGAGTTTGTTCTTTAATGCTATTGTGGAATATGAATAATCGCTTGTCACTGTAAAATATGTGATACCAAGCTTAGGTCTGCCTGAAACATAACCATCCTTGAGTATCTTGTTATAAACATCAAGAAGAGTCTTGCTCGGTACAGCAAAGCCCATACCCTCATATTCTGTGCTTGAGATTTTGGAGGAGTTAAGACCGATTACCTGACCATATTCGTTAACAAGTGCTCCGCCGGAGTTGCCGGGGTTAATTGCTGCATTGTGCTGAATGCAAGGAAGGTCGTAGGAGCTGTTTGTGGTTGGAACAGGTCTGTCAATAGCACTGATCATACCACTTGTAAAAGAGCCGAAGAATTCTGTGCCGCCGGGATTACCTATTGCATATACTGTCTGACCGACAGCAAGCTTGTCAGAGTTTCCGAAGGTTGCTGCCTTAAGATCTGTTTTCTTAACTCTTATAACACCAATATCTGTTTTAGCATCAAGTCCGACAATCTCTGCTTCAATATCGCTTTCATCGCTGAACTGTACCTGAAGATTGACATTGCTTTCAGCAATTACATGTGCAGCTGTGACAATATAGGTATATTTTTTGTCAGCATCTTCACCAACGATGATTCCCGAGCCCTCAGAAATCATCTGATTGTGTGAGTAAACCAGCACACCAACATTGACCTCTTTAACGGCCTGATAAACCTGCTCAGAAGACATTGTGCCGTTTCCTGAATATTCAGAGAAGGAAATAGGGGAATCCTCAACCTTTGCATCTGCACCATCTATCGGTATGTTTTCTGTGCTTGTACCTGCACCTGCAAGAGGCTCATCGCCAAGTGTTGTGCCGATAGCAATTGAACCGATAACTATGCTTACGCACAAAAGCGCGATGAAAACAAGCATTCCTACGGAAACCTTCTTTTTGGTTTTCTTAACCTGAGGTGTCTGCGAGGTAGCCATAGGTGGCTGTTGAGGTGTCTGTGTTGCAGATGACTGAGTGTTAGGTTGTGAGGGGGTGTATGTGGGAGTAGTCTGTGGTGGATAAGTTGGATTATATGTGGGGGCAGGTGCCGGTCTGTAGCCTGTGTAATATGGCTGACCGGGGATAGCCGTAGGTGCAACCGGCTGTTGTTGTGTGGGCTGCTGTGGAGCATTTGCAATCGGAGTCGGCTGCTGTGGAGCAGGCTGCTGAGGTGCATCTGCTGTTGGTTGCTGTGGTGTAACAGGCGTGTTTTGTGGATTGTTGAATAAATCGTCCATTTTGTTTCCTCCGGGGAATGAGATTATTTAGGTAGTTTAACCGTGAAGCGTGTAAAAGAATCCTCTTCGCTTTCAACGGTAATTGAGCCTTTGTGGAGGCCTATAATGCTTTTTACAAGATACAAGCCGAGACCTGTACTCTTTGTGTCTGTGCTTCGGGATTGGTCAACCTTGAAGAATCGATCAAAGACCTTTTCAAGGTCTTTTTCGGGTATTCCCTTGCCCGAGTTGGTAATTGCAAAATAAATGTGGTTTTTATCTGTGGTTGCGTCAATTTTGATTTTACCATTATTATTTGTGAATTTAACAGCATTTTCAACAAGATTATAAATAAGCTGGTCGAGCATTGCGCTGTCTGCCCTGATAAGAAGTGGCTCAAGCTCATCAACACCTATGACCTCGATGTTCTTTTGGGAAATGATTTGCTCAAGACCAAGAAGAGTATTAATTAATGTATCTGAAACATCAACAGTGTCGAAGGTCATCTCAACATTACCTGTTTCAATTTTTGAGATATTGAGCATCATATTAACCATTTTTGAGAGTCTGTTTATTTCAGATGAAACGATATTGAGATAGTGCTCTTGCTTTTCTGGTGGTATTGTTCCGTCAAGAATTCCATTTATGAAGCCACCGATGGTCGTCATGGGTGTTTTGAATTCGTGGGAAACATTGGCAACAAAGCTTCGTCTTGAATTTTCAAGCTGAGATAGAGCTGTTGCCATTGAGTTGAATTTTGTAATAAGATGGGCAAGCTCATCGTCAGAATCAATTTCGGGAACTTTGTATGAAAAATCTCCTGAAGAATAAAGGGTGGTTGCTGTTTCAAGATTACTGATGGGCTTTGCGATTTTACCCGTCATAAAGTAAACAGCGATCGTCACAAGCACAAGTGCTATCGCAGCAGAAATGAGGAAAACCACAAACACCTGCTTGAGACCTGACAGGAAGTTGCCGGTAATAGGTGAGGCCACCACGCAGAATCCATAAAATGAATTCTCTATATATAGTGGCTCCATTGCAACTGCGTTGTAAGTGTCATAGGATGTGCCCAGTGTGGAGAATTCCGATACTTGTCCGTTTTTTACTCTGTGCACATAGGTGTATGGTATCTGGATTTTTTTGTGTGTTTCACAGTGCTTGTTTTCTTCCAGCTTGTAATCGGACAGGGTTTCGGGGCATATTTCTATGTGTCCGTTTACATTGCAGATGAAAACATCATTTCCCGTGGTTTTTGCAATCACATCCACATTCTGGCACATCAGAAGAACAGCTGCTTCAGGATTCTCTGTGGCTGTCTCAGATGTGAGCAGTTCAGATGTGAAGTTCGCAAGCTCTCTTGCGTGGTTTTTGGTTTCGTTGAGCACCTCTGTTGACATATAGTTGGTAACGAATATCATCAGTGATAAGCCGATAACCATAAAGCTCACAAGAATAACACCGGAAAAAATAAAGAAATATTTTAAAAAGAAAGAGTTTTTCTTGTTTTTGGATAATTTCATAGCCGATTTTATTTAGTTTTGAATTTATAGCCTTTTCTCCATACAGTTTCGATTTCCCATTTATCTGAAACGCCCTCAAGCTTTTCTCTGAGACGCTTGATGTGAACATCAACAGTACGGGAATCAACATAGCACTCAAAGCCCCATACCTCGTCAAGAAGCTGGTCTCTTGTGTAAACTCTGTTTGGATTGCTTGCAAGGTGATAAATCAACTCAAGCTCCTTTGGAGGAGTGGGAATTATTTCACCATTTACAATAAGCTCATAGGTTGTCAGATTGATTGACAGTTTATCGAATGAAACCTCTTTTATGTCATCGTTGTGTGAGGTCTGGGGAGCAGTTCTTCTTAAAACAGCCTTGATTCGTGCAACAACCTCTTTTGTTACAAATGGCTTTGTAATGTAGTCGTCGGCGCCAAGCTCAAGACCGAGCACCTTGTCAAAGGTTTCTCCTTTTGCTGTAAGCATGATAATAGGTGTCTGCGATGTCTTGCGAATTTCTCTGCACACCTGCCAACCGTCCATGCCTGGGAGCATAATATCCAGAAGCACAAGGTCAGGAGAGGATGAATTGAATACCTCCACAGCCTTTAATCCATCTGTGACAACCTCTGCCTCGTAACCATCTTTTTCAAGGTAAAGTCTTAAAAGCTCACAGATGTTAGCATCGTCGTCAACAATAAGAATTTTCTGATTTAACATAGCTGACCCTCCTGTTGAATTATATTCGTTAAATAAATTATATACCATTATAGTGGAGAATATATGAACAATCTTTAAAAATTATCAATTAATGTGCAAATAATGGCGGCATATCGGAGAAATTTATCCTCTTGCCACCATTATTTTATTTCTTTTCTTTTTTTGATTGCTTTGCTTCGAGTCTTGCTTTTTTCTTTTTCTCTTTTTCTCTTCTCTTGCGAACAGCATCAGGATTGTTTTTGCCACGCTTTTTAGAGATTATGAGAATTGCCACAAGCATAGCGACCAATAATAAACACAGCGCTGATGAGGCGAGTATAACTATATTTCTTGTATCTTCCTCAGATAAGCTTCCTTTGCCTCCTGAAGAGTTGCCCTGGGTTGTGTCATCAACGAAAACAACCTTGATGATTCCGTCATCGCCAACCATATATTTGTATCCGTCAGGGAGCTTTTCGTAGTTGCCCTGGCTGATGATGTTGCCATTCTGGTCAACAAGCTGGCCGTTTTCGTTAACTGAAAGAAAATTACCCATCAGATTCATTGCGGCGTTATTCACATTGGAAACGAGTGGTGAGACGGCGGGTAATGAAAGGTTGTTTGTCGGTGAGTTTGGATCCTGTGGTGTGTTGCCAGGCGTGCCGATTGTGGGTATGATTCCTGTAAGGTTGCTGCTTTCAGGCTCTTTGATGCCTTGATAGATATTGAGCTTGTAGGTTGATTTTGTAGTTTTTCCGTTAACCTTGTGCTCTGTAACAATTGTTATTGTCTGTTTTGCTTTTTCAAGAATCTCCACAACAGCATATTTACCGGCTTGTACAACCTTACCGTTGATGTAAACAACAGTGCCGGCAGTGATAGGGTTTGGGTTAATTGAAATGTTTTTTCTCTTTGCCTCGAGATGAATATCGTATTCGTAAATATCTGAGAAGAACTCGTGCTCGAGATCAAAACGATCTGTTTTCTTCAAAACAATATCAAAGCATTGATTGTAGTTGTATCTTGTATGGGATATTGTAACATTTGAATCCTCAAGTGCCATGCGCTGAAGTATGTAGTAGGGAACACCCTGTGCTTTCTGTGCCTTGAGAAGTGATGATGGGTCGAGAGAAACCTTGTAGTGTGTGCCGAGCATGGCGGTGAGATATTTGTCTGTAAGCTCCTGTTGGGTAGCTTTTTCGGAGTCAATAGAGAGACCATAGCCTCTTATTGTCATTATTGCAACTCTGCGAAAAACCTCGTTTCTTTCGAGCTTTGCAATTTCTGAAACGGAAGCATAACCATTGACATAGAGAGCCATAAGGGATGTGTAGTAAATATAATCCTCAAGGCTCATAAGCTTGTTGCTTCCGAAAAATTTGAGCATAAATGAAGCAAGTGACTGCTCATTTCCTGAAAGAGCAGCGATATATTTTACAAGCGCTTCCTCAAGTGGAGTACCCTTGGGGATTTCAAGGTGTTCACCCTTGTAAACGTAATACAAATCGTTGCGCATCATAGCGTAAAGTGCGCTTATCATAAGCACTCTTTCAGCATCGGCTTCATCCTCGGGAGTGATAATGATGCCCTGGTCACGGAGCCAGTCGGCCTTTGTCTGATCTGAAACGGTCGGCTCGGAAATTATGGTGAGTGCTCCAATCTGATTAAGCAAATAAAGGTAAGCAGCCCTTTGTGAATCCTTGTCAAGGGTGTAATTCTTGATGCTTTCCTCAACCTGCGCCTTGAAGTGTGGTGCATCGGAGGTGTATGGATAATCTGTAACAGGTATCAGCTCAGCCTCTGACATAATACCATCGGTGGAAAGCATATCCTCCTTGACAGTAAGCTGTCTTAACCAGGAAACATTACTTTCACTGTATGCATACTGTGTATTAACGCCGATATTACCATCAAATATAGGGGCAAAATCTTTTGCGGAGGCACAAGGGATAAGTCCTGTGATGAAAATAACCATTGCGAGAAGAA
Source organism: Clostridia bacterium (assembly GCA_017380615.1). Lineage (GTDB taxonomy): Bacteria > Bacillota > Clostridia > Oscillospirales > Acutalibacteraceae > DTU089. The sequence continues at coordinate 15,572 of JAFODQ010000054.1, forward strand.
AAACAATAAGCTTCGCACTTCTTTTCACTTTGCCGCCTCCTTTAATAACAAACATAAGAACGATATTATATCAAAATTTAAAAAGATAGTCAATGTAAAAGTACCATTATTTTGAAAAGGTAAATACTGTAACTGACTTGTATTCCTGACCTGCGTCGTATACGCAGCTTGGCCATTCAGGATGGTTAGGGGAATCGGGATAAACCTGTGTTTCAAGGCAGAATGCAGAACGCTTTGTTATAGGAAGCTCATTTTTACCTATAACAGAGCCATCGAGGAAATTGCCTGTGTAAAGCTGAACACCGGGCTCAGTGGATTTAACGACCATTTTTATGCCTGATTTGTCACCCTGTGCCACTGCGATTGTCTTAAGTGAGCCATCGTGGTCCTTTATGCAGAAATTGTGGTCGTAGCCCATACCGTTTTTAATCTGTGGATGAGCCTCTTCAATATCTCTGCCGATTGCTTTTGCCACGGTGAAATCAAACGGAGTGCCGAAAACCTCCGGGAGCTCACCTGTCGGAATGCTGTTTTCATCAATTGCAGTGAATCTATCTGCATTTATTTGCAGTGTATGGTTAAGGATATCGCCACTGTTGCAGCCATTAAGGTTAAAGTATGCGTGATTTGTAAGGTTTATAACAGTCTTTTTGTCTGAAACAGCAGAATATTCGATTGTGAGAGAGTTGCTGTCATCAAGTGTGTATGTAACAGAAAGCTCCACATTTCCGGGGAAGCCTTCTTTACCATCAGGGCTTGTGTAGGTGAATTTAACGGAAGAAGAGGATACCTCTTCGCCCTTCCAATGAGCGGAGCTGTATTCTCCTCCACCATGAAGGCAGGTTATGCCCTTTTCATTTTTTGTTACATTATATGTAGTGCCGTCAATGGTGAATACTCCACCCTTGATTCTGTTTGCATATTGTCCCACAACAACACCTTGATAGTCGCTGCGATTGATGTGACCGTCAAGAGTATCGTGACCCACAAGTACATCTATAGCTTCTCCATTTTTGTCTGCGACGAAGAGCTTGTCAAGTGTGGCTCCTTTTTCGATAATCTGAGTTTTGGTGCCTGCAGTGTTTGTGATAACAAATGCATTTACATCTTTTCCGTTCATTTTTCCATATATAAACTTTTCAATTGACATGCGAAAACCCCCATAAAAATCTCTCTATATAATACCCTATAACACTTGTTAAAGTCAAGGAAACCAAGGGGAAAATAAGTAAGTTTACACATTCTTTTCAGTTCCGTAACAATTGCAGCTTAATTCACATTGATTATTTGCTTTGCGTGTGGTATTATTAAAATGTGTTGGTATGTAAAATTTTCGTGAAATGGAGGGTGTTTATGCAAGAATTTATAGTCACACTTGAACCGTTTTTCAGGTATGCAATTCTGGGTATAGTTGTGTTTATTGTTGTGAGAATGCTTCTTAGTCTTTTTTGCAAGAAAACAACAGATCCCATAAGAGGAAAGCTCATAAACACAATCACCAACGAATCAATTTCACTCCGTGAAAGAGAGACCTCTATCGGCAGAAACAAAAGCTGTGATATTGTTCTGCCCTTTGATACAATATCCCGTCTTCATGCTGTTATTGCGTACAGAAGCAAGGGTTTTGTTATTTTTGACACCTTCTCCAAATCGGGTGTGAAGGTGAATGGCAAGCGTATTGACGGCCAGGCACTTATTCACAGTGGCGATGAAATAAATATCGGTGGTCTCACATACAGGCTTTCGGAAGGAAAGTATAAGTTCATTAAAGATAAGAGCAGCTGGCTTGGTGCACCCTCGTATATGCTGACCCTTGCGCTTCTTTTTGTGCTCAATATAATCATAATGCTTCTGAATATGTATCCCGAGGGACAGTTCAGTGGTGCTGTTGTATGCGTTTACCTTGGGTTTATTGCTCTGCAGTGGATATATTTCCTTTTCTCAACCTATGTTTTAAGGCTCAATAACTTTGAGCTTGAAATGATAGCCTTTGTGTTCTGCTCTCTTGGTCTGGGTGTTGTGGGCAGCATGTATCCAAATGCTGTTCTCAAACAGCTGCTTGCAGTTGTTCTGGGCGTTGTGGGCTTTTGCGTTATCCTTGTGATTCTTCGTTATGTTGAGTCTCTCCGATATTTAAGGTGGATTCTCGCTGGGTGTGCATTGGGAATTCTTGCTCTTACTCTTGTTATTGCCGAGCCTACCAACGGTGCGAGAAACTGGCTGTCCTTGGGTGGCATTTCAATCCAACCCTCGGAGCTTGTTAAGGTCGCGTTTGTGTTTGTGGGTGCAGTTACACTGGACAGGCTTCAGTCAATCCGAAGCCTTACATCATACATTGTCTTTTCTGTTGCATGCGTTGGTTTTCTGTTTCTTATGTTTGATTTCGGTACAGCGCTTATATTCTTTTTTACATTTGTTCTCATTGCTTTTATGAGGTCGGGTGACCTGAAAACATTGTCAATCGTCTGTGGTGTTGCTGCATTGGGTGCAGTGGCGATTCTTATTCTTAAACCCTATGTGGCATCAAGATTCTCAACATATCTGCATGTGTGGGAGTATATGGATGAGGGTGGCTATCAGCAGACAAGAACACTCATTTATTCAGCCAGTGGTGGTCTTTTCGGATTAGGTCTCGGTAATGGTGAGCTTAGAAACATTTTTGCTGCAGCCGAGGACCTTGTTTTTGGCGTGATTTCTGAGGAATTCGGACTTATAATCAGCTTCCTTATCCCCATAACATATTGCATTATTGCTATCTGGGCAGTTGTAAACGGAAAAAAAGCGAAATCAACCTTTTATACTCTTGCAGGTGTTGGTGCAATCGGTATGATTGTTTTCCAATCAATGCTCAGCATCTTCGGTATAACTGATTTGTTGCCCCTTACGGGTGTAACGCTTCCGTTTATAAGCAAGGGTGGCACAAGTATAATTTGCTGCTTCTGTCTGCTTGCGTTTATAAAGAGCATTGATACAAGAAGCTTTGCCAATTTCAAACCGGAGCTCACTCCGGAGGATATACCAATTACAGTTCCGAAAAAAGTAAATAAAAGAAGAGGAGTGGCAGGTAATGAAAACAACAGCTAAACGAAGTATAGCCCTGCTCCTTCTTGTTGCAATGGTCCTTGGGGGATTGGGCGTTTTGGGCTACAGATTCGCTGTGAACGGCGAAAAATGGGCAACCTTGCGCGCAAATGAGCATCTTACAGAAAATGGAAGCTTTGTTGGTGCCGGCAACGTTCTTGATAGAAATGGCGAGGTCCTTGCATTTACGGAAAATGGTGAAAGAAACTATAACAATTCTGAGCGAATCAGAAAATCCACACTTCACATAGTGGGGGACACGGAAGGTTATATTTCATCAGGTGTGCAGACGGCATATAAATCACAGCTTTCAGGCTACAGCCCGCTAACAGGCTTTTATACCCTTGAGCGTTATGGTAAGGGCAACGATGTTGTGCTGACAATAGATAGCAAGGTTTCTGCGGTGGCTTATGATGCTCTTAAGGGGCGAAAAGGTGTTGTTGCAGCATATAACTACAAAACAGGGGAGATATTGTGTTCTGTTTCAAGCCCTAACTATGATATTGAAGATAAGCCCTCCGCAGAGGATATTGAGAAAAATAAAGATGGCAAATATGATGGCTTGTATCTTAACAGATTGATTGATGGCCTTTACACACCGGGCTCAACCTTTAAGGTTATCACATCCATTAGTGCCTTGCAGAACATTCCGGATATTCATTCCTTCCAATATAAATGCACCGGTGAAGAGGTTGTTGATGGAGTTAAGGTTACCTGTCCGAAAAAACACGGAGAAATGGATTTTCACGAGTGTTTTTCAAGCTCCTGCAACTGTGCATTTGCTGTGATGTCGCAGGAAATAGGCTCATTGCCTCTTGAACAGACAGCCAGGGAGCTGGGTTTTGGTGAGGTTTTCCTGTTCGGTAATAAAAATACGGCAGCAAGCATTATTGATTTAGCAGCGGCTTCAGGTGGAGATCTTGCCTGGGCGAGTGTGGGGCAATATGACACGCTTGTGAACCCATATCATATGCTCACACTTATGGGTGCTGTGGCTAATAAAGGAGATGCCGTGCTCCCGTTTGCTGTGGAAAGCGTTGTTTCACCAAAGGGCAGAGTTGTTGAGAAGGCTGAACCTGAGGTGAAGTCGTATATCACACCGGTCATTGCAGATGAGATTTCTCAAATGATGCGTGAAGCTGTTGAAGATAAGTATGGTGACGGCAATTTTGAGAATCTTTCAATGTGTGGTAAAACAGGTACAGCAGAGGTTGAAGACGGAAAAAAGCCTCATTCCTGGTTTGTGGGCTTTTCACAGAACGAACAGTGTCCGATTGCAATTGTTGTGGTTGTTGAAAATGGTGGCTGGGGCTCCTCCACAGCGCTGCCTGTTGCGTCAAAGGTTATGAAGGAAATTTACAAGTCTGTTTCATAATTTTTACAGTTTATTAAAGAGTTATTATATTGACTTGAATGGTTATTTATTGTAAAATATTATGTAATTGTTGTCTGATGGAGTTTCTGTCAGATGAAATATTTATTTTTTGAAAGGCTGAAATAAATGAGCTTTATTGAATTTGATTCCGTTTATAAAAGATATAAAATGGGTGAGGTAGTCATCAATGCGGCAGATGGTGTAACCTTCAATGTTGAGCAGGGTGAATTCTGCATCATTGTTGGTGCCAGTGGTGCCGGTAAAACCACCGTTCTTAATATTCTTGGTGGTATGGATGATTGTGATGACGGAAAGGTTCGTGTTGCAGGTGACCTTGTTAACGAATATGATAGCAAGAGATTGATAGAATATCGTCGCTTTGATGTTGGTTTTGTTTTCCAGTTCTATAATCTTGTTCCTAACCTTACAGCACTTGAAAATGTTGAGCTTGCCACCCAGATTGGTACAAAGGCTCTCAGTCCTGCAAAGGTGCTTGAAAGGGTTGGCTTGGGTGAGCGTCTTGATAACTTCCCGGCACAGCTTTCAGGTGGTGAGCAGCAGCGTGTTTCAATTGCAAGAGCACTTGCAAAAAACCCCAAGCTTCTTCTTTGTGATGAGCCTACCGGTGCTCTTGATTACAATACAGGTAAGCAGATATTGAAGCTTCTCCAGGATATGAGCCGTGAAACGGGTATGACAGTTATCGTTATCACACACAACCAGGCGATAACTCCAATGGCAGACAGAGTCGTTTCAATGAAGAGTGGACGTGTGGTTGACATAGTAACTAACGATAATCCTGTTTCTATTGATGATATTGAATGGTAAGGTTGAAAGGAAAAGTATAAAATGTCACGTGCTTATTTAACAGACAGCTTCCGTTCCGTTCAACGATCATTCAGCAGGTTTGTTTCAATTATTGTTATCGTTGCAATGGGTTGTGGCTTGTTCTGCGGCTTGAATGCCATTGGTCCCGATATGGCAAATACCGCGGACGAATATTATAATGAATATAATCTTATGGACCTTCGTCTTCAGTCATATATCGGTTTATATGATGAGGAGCTTGATCAGGTCCGTCAGATTGAAGGGGTAAAGGCTGTTCAGGGCGTAAAGTTTGTGGATGGATATGTGCAGACCCCTGATGAAAACGGTGAATATGAGGGCATTGTTGATATTGACGGCTCTGAGATGACATTGAGAGTCTATGGACTCAATCTTCAGGATGCAATCAATTTCCATAACCGCCATAAGGTTGAGGGTTATGTTGATAACCCATCATACATAAACAGGCTTAAGCTTATTGAGGGCAGATTCCCTGAATCACCCAACGAGTGTGTTGTTACCTGCAGTGGTCTCACCACCCCCGAGCAGTTCAAAATCGGCACCACACTTAAGCTTCGTGGCGATGACGAAGAAATTTCCTATTACCTCAAACACAAGGAGCTTACAATTGTTGGTGTTATTCAGACACCATATTGGGTTTCTTATGAGCGTGGTGTAACAACTGCCGGTAGTGGTAAGCTTGGTGACTTCGTTTATGTTAATAACGATGCATTTACCGATAACATTACCTATTACAGTGAGGCATACATCACTCTTGAGGGTGCAGATGAGTTCGCTGCATATTCAAAGGAATACGATGAGCATGTTGAAGAAATGAGACAAAAAATAGTCTCTGTGGCTGACGAGCTTGCGGCTCAGAGCCGAAACAGACTTATTGTTGGCTTGCCACAAAAGGTTGCATCTGCGAAACAGCAGATAGATGTTGCAAAGCAAACTGTCGGCACAGCTCTTGAGGATGGAAAAGCAGAGCTTGAAAAACTCTATGAGCTTGAGAAAACAGGTGAGCAGAAGTTAACTGAGGCTCAGCGTGTGATGGATGAAGAATACAGCAAGGTTCAGGGTCAGCTTCAGCAGGGTAGTGACCAGTATGTTGCAGCTGTCAATGAATATAATGCGAAAATTACACAGTTTTCTCAAAGTCAGATTCTTTTATCGAATAAGCAGACAGAATATAACACACAAAAGCTGGCTGCAGATTCTGCAAGGCAAAAGCTTGATGAGGCAAAGCTTCAGCTCACTGTTGCTGAAAAGGAAATTAAATACACAGAGACTCTTGTTCAGTCTGCAGAGGGTACATTAAAGACTCTTTCGGAAAATCAGAGTGTTGCGCAAGATGATTTGTTGCTTGATGAGATGGCGGAAAGGCTTCAGGAAACAAATCCGGAGCTTGCAAAAATCCTTAAATCTGCCTCAAATCTTACCGCTCAGGGTATGGCAGCAGATGCCATTGTTGAGGTTGAGCAGCTTCTTGATCAGTATAATTCAGAACTTGCTGTTGCAAAGCAGCAGTATGCAGAAGGCAAGGCAGAGTATGATATAAACAATGCTGAATGCACTCTTGCAGAGCAGAAGCTTGCAGATGCGAAGGTGCAACTTGATGCTGCTCAGGCAAAGCTCGATGCTGCTGAAAGACAGCTTCAGGATTTCAAGGCTCAGATTGAGGCAAGTGGTGATAAGCTCCAGTTTGGTTCAATTGAAGCGCAGACAAAATATATGGCAGCTCAGGCTGAGCTTGCTCTGCGAATGACACAGTATCAGAATATTAAGGGAATCATCGAAGCTGCAGAAAAAACCTTTTCAGAAAAGGAAGATCTCGTTAATTCAAAAATTGGTGCTGCACAGACAGCCTTCAATAAAGGTGAGGGCCTCATTGAAAATATCCAAAATGGCGTGGGTTGGTCTGTATATACAAGACACGATAATCCCGGTTACACCGGTTATGGTCAGGCAGCGGATAATATGATTCGTCTTGCCTACATTTTCCCGACTCTTTTCTTCGTTGTTTCAACAATGGTTTGTCTCACAACTATGACCCGTATGGTTGAGGAGGAAAGAACACAGCTTGGTACACTCAAGGCTTTAGGCTATTCAGATAAAATGATTGCAGGCAAATATCTTCTGTATTCAGCTATTGCAAGCACACTGGGTGTTATTCTTGGCGTTGCTGCAGGCTTCACTGCAGTTCCTAAGATTCTTGCAAGCGCGTGGGGCATTATGTATGAAATGCCGTCTCTTGTAATCAGGTTCATGCCGCTGTTCTTCATTCTGGGTGTTGTTCTTTCGATCGGCACAACCACTCTTGCAACATATCTTGCATGTAACAAGGAGCTTTCAGCAGTTCCCGCTGTGCTTATGCGACCAAAGGCACCTCAGGCAGGTAAGCGAGTTCTTCTTGAAAATGTTGATTTCATTTGGTCAAAGCTCAGCTTTACGGGTAAGGTTACAGTCAGAAACCTTTTCAGAAACAAGAAGAGGTTCATTGTTACCATTATCGGTATTGCAGGTTGTACGGCACTTCTTCTTGCAGCTTGTGGTCTTCGTGATGCAATCAGTGGTGTTATTGATAATCAGTATGGCAAGGGCGTGGGTATTGCCCAATATGACTTGCAGGTTGTTCTCAAGGATGGACAGACAAGCTACGAAGATAGTCAGATGGTAAACACAATCAATGCTAAAGAGCAGATATCCTCTTCAATGCTTGGTTATCTTAAGGTTTGCCACGGTTATTCAGAGAAAACAGATAAGAATATGGAAATTGACATCCTTATTCCTGAAAATGCAAATTCTCTCAAGAATTTCATTAACCTGCGAGATGGGGATAAGATAATCCCACTCACAGATGATGGTGCTGTCATAACAAAGAAGCTTGCCGCAAAGACGAAGACGGGTGTAGGCGACACACTCACCATAACCTGGACAGAGGGCTCAAAGACAGTTGAACATAATGTAACTGTTTCAGCCATAGTTGATAACTACGCATTCCACTATGTTTATATGACACCTGCGTATTATCAGCAGATCACAGGTGGTGAATTAGAGTATAACTATCTGTTCTGTAAGCTCACAGATGGTGTGACTCAGGAGCAGAAGGTTCAGCTTGAAAAGGAAATTAACGACATAAATGGTGTTAACGGTTCTGTTTACACGACAGTTGTTATTGATAACTTTGCGAACATTGTTAACACGCTTAACATGGTTATTCTGTTGTTTATTGTTGCGGCAATGGCGCTTGCAATTGTTGTTCTTTATAACCTTAACAACATCAATGTCAATGAAAGAATAAGAGAGCTTGCGACTCTTAAGGTGCTTGGCTTCTATAATGGTGAGGTCTCTGCATACATTTACAGAGAAAACATTATTCTCACAAGTATTGGTATTGTTGTAGGTCTTATACTCGGTATCCCACTCAATATTGCAATTGTAAGTATTGTTGATATTGATACACTTACCTTTAAAACAGACCTTGCTTTAATAAGCTTTGTGATTGCAGCTGTTGCAACGGCAGTGTTTGCATTGATTGTTAATGTGATAATGCACTTCAAGCTTAAGAAAATCAGCATGGTTGAATCACTTAAGTCTGTTGAATAAAAAAGTAAACTCCATTGAGCAGCTGCTCAATGGAGTTTTGATTTTTGCATTATTTGGATGAAAGTCCGTAGAATTGCTTTGTTTTATAAAGACCCTCAAGATATATGTGTGCAAAATATTCTGCAAGGTCGTGAGGTGTTACATTCATTCCCTCATCCATCCATTCCATCACGATGCCCAGCATTGCATTGAGTGCATAGCTTGTAGTGTAGCGTGCAGGGTTGTTTGAGTCGAAAACATCCTTTGAGTTTGGCACGTTATTGAGCATCAGCTCCTGGAATTGTCTGAATAACTGATTGTTAGTGTCATTCTTTATAAGAAATCTCACAAGATTTCTGTGCTCTACACAGAAATTGAGAAGTGCTTCTGCATACTCTGTGAAGTTTTCAATAGTTGCAATAGAGGTTGGAGAGTGTTCAATGATTTCTCTTATTTCCTGGTATGTCTCACTTTGAATCTGCGTGAACATATCGAGCAAATCTGTATAATAAAAATAAAAGGTTGCTCTGTTAACGTCGGCAAGATTTGTGAGCTCTGTAACGGATATATCGGTAATGGGTTTTGTTTCAAGAAGCTGCAGAAGAGCATTTCGCAAGCTCTTTTTTGTTCGCTTGACTCTGCGATCCGTATTATTTAATGAACGCTTTTTCTCATATGACACATATCCCACATCCTTTGTTGAATTTGTATGATATCTGACAATATTGTAGCATAAAGTAATATATTTTGCAAGAAAGAAAAAGGGACTGTAAAAAACAATGCTTTTTACAGTTCCTTTTGTTATTTATTTATATAAGCTTTTCAATAACTCAATTTCTTTCTGATACCCATCAATGTCATTTGGTGTTTCAAGGAAGAATGGCAGCTCACGAAGCAGGGGATGATTAATGATTCTTGTAATCGCCTCTATTCCGAGGCTGCCGTTGCCTATGGCTTCGTGTCTGTCCTTGTGCGACTCAAAGGGATTCTTGGAATCATTCAGATGGATTGCCTTAAGTCTGTCAAGACCAATGATCCTGTTGAACTCCTCAAGCACACCATCAAGATTATTCACAATATCATAGCCGCCGTCATACACATGGCAGGTGTCAAGGCAAACACCGAGCTTGTGGTTTAATTCAACCTTATCGATTATTGCACGTAGCTCCTCAAAGCTTCTTCCCACCTCACTGCCTTTTCCTGCCATTGTTTCAAGAAGCACAGTTGTTGTCTGCTCCTCTGAAAGCACGGAGTTGAGCATATCTGCAATGTAATCAATTCCGATTTCAACACCCTGCTGGACATGGCTTCCCGGGTGGAAATTATACAGTGCACCCTCAAGATGGTTGAGTCTCATAATATCATCGGCCATGGTATTTCTGGCGAATTCACGCAAGCCCTCATCCTTTGCACAGGCATTCATTGTGTATGGTGCATGTGCCAGTACGCTGATAATACCATTCTGCTTTCTATATTCTTCGAAGGCGCGCATATCATCAAGATCAAGGGGCTTTGCCTGACCTCCACGGGGGTTTCGTGTAAAAAATTGAAAAGTGTTCGCTCCGATTCTTACAGCCTCCTTGCCCATAGCAAGATAGCCGCCGGAGCTTGATAAATGACATCCTATTTTAAACATTTTATTCTCCTAATTTGTGAATGAAAAGACCACTCAAGAGCTTTGGCTCGAACCAGGTTGATTTCGGTGGCATAATCATATTTGCATCTGCAATACTCATAAGGTCATCAAGTGTGGTGGGGTACATTGAGAATGCAACCTCAAAGTCACCGTTTACAAGGCGCTCGAGCTCGCTGAGACCTCTGATGCCTCCGATGAAATCAATTCTTTTGTCTGTGCGAGGATCACCGATATTAAGAATCGGGGTGAGAAGATTATTCTGCAAAATTGAAACATCAAGCTGGTCAACGGGGTTTGATGGGTCAAAAGTATTTTTCTTTGCTGAGAGCTTGTACCACATGCCATCAAGATACATTCCGAAGGTGTGCTTTTCTTCAGGGTGATAAGCACCCTGACAGGGAGCAGCTTCAACTGTGAATTTTTCTGAAATTTTCTGAATGAACTCTTCCTTAGTGTTACCATTCAAGTCCTTTACAGCACGGTTATAATCCATGATTTCAAGCTGATTTGCGGGGAAAAGTACAGCAAGGAAGAAATTGAATTCCTCTGTGCCGGTATAATCCGGATTTGCTTCTCTTCTCATTTTTGCAACATTAACTGCAGAGGCACAGCGGTGGTGACCGTCAGCAATATAAAAATCGCCTGACTGGCACAGTGCCTCTTCAAGTGCGGTGCAATCAGCTGTGTCGGAAATTACCCACACTGTGTTTGCAATGCCGTCGTCTGTAATGAAATCATATTCGGGAGCCTTGCACATGTGTTTTGCAATGATTTCATCAACCATGTTATTTCCCTTGTAGCAAAGGAAGATTGGTCCTGTGTTTGCGTTGCAGGTATCTACATGGCGGATTCTGTCAGCTTCTTTGTCAGCACGGGTTAACTCGTGCTTTTTGATACGGTTTTCAATGTAATCATCCACCCATGCGCAGCCAACAAGACCTGTCTGTGCGCGGCCATTCATTATCTGTCTGTAAACATAGAAGCAAGGTGTTTCATCATTTACCATGATACCTTTTTTCTCTGAGTTTGTAAGATTTTCCTTTGCTTTCGCGTAAACCTCATCGCTGTAAAGATAAGTGCCCTCAGGTAAATCAATTTCTGCTTTATCTGTGTGAAGGAAGGAATAGGGATTTCCCTTAACCATTTCACGAGCTTCCTCACTGTTCATAACATCATAGGGCAGGGCTGCAACCTTTGATGCAAGGTCATTTGTGGGGCGAAGTGCCTTGAAGGGTCTGAAAATTGCCATAATAAGCCTCCGTGTTTACCAATATTTTTACACTGTAATTTTACTTTATTTAATGCTTTATTGTCAATATAATATTGAATTTTATGGGCGATTATGCTATATTTTTGGTAGTATTTCAGCACTCAGCAGGCAGGTGTTTTTTTATGACAGATTCAGGAAATATGAATAATATAATGGAATATATAGGGAAGCTTAACGTGAACAATAATCGCACATGGTTTCACGATACTCACAGTGAATATGAGAAGGCAAGAAAGGATTTTCTCAACTTTCTTGATTTGTTCCGGTTTCAATTGAGTAAGGAAGCTCCTGATATCGGCAAAGCTATAATGTATATGGAGCCTCGCGAGTGGGTGTACCGTGTAGCAAGGGATATGCGCTTTCATAAAAATGGTCCACCGTATAATCCTGCCTTTCGTGCATATATTGCTGCAGACAGGAAATCCTGGCAGCCAATAGGATATTATCTCAGGCTTTTTCCGGGAGACAGCTGCTTCGGTACAGGCTTATGGTGCGATTCAACAGCAAAAATGAACAATGTTAGAAAATATATCTCTCTTCACTATGATGAGTTTGCTCGGATCCTGAAAAAGGGTGGTATTTCTGTTCATGGGGAAAGCCTTAAATCAATGCCGAGAGGCTTTTCTGCCAATGATCCGGCAGCGCAATATATCAAGCTTAAAAGCTGGACAATGATTGTGCACATTCCCGACGATGATATTTCGTCATTTGATGAGCTTTCTGATGTGCTGATTTTCTATGTAAAGAAGATGGAGCCTATGAGAAGATTTCTCTTGAAAGCCTCCGAGTTTGTTGATAACGGAAGACCGGAATTTGAGTGGTAAATAAAAAAACTACAAGCTTTGCTAAGCTTGTAGTTTTTTTATTTATGAAATTGTTGTCTGACTCTGGTTCTTTGTGGGCACAAGAGCGATGTAGCTTCTGCCGGGATTGAGGGAAAGCTCGTTTCCTTCAAGGTCATAGAATTTCATTATATCGGTGTAATCACCTTTTTCCCACTTGATGTTCTGATATGTACCATTTGAAATGTACACACCTTCGCCCTTTGAGAGATCATAGGCAATTCTTTTGCTGTCAATCATAGAAGTGCTCGAGAAAACGATGATGATGTTTGTGAAGCTCTGCTGAGTGCCGTTGTCATCCTTGAAGGCGTTTCCGTTGAGTGAGCTTAAATAAACCTTTTTGTCTGCATCGTAGGTGTATTTGTATGTGAAGCTTGAAGAGAATGGAACTGAAACACCTGTGCAAGTACCATCGGGGAGCGTCTTTGCAGCTTCGTTGAACTTGAAGGGCTTTGCCTTCTCTTGGCTTTCAGCTTCTGTTCTGAAATCCTTATCTTCGATTGCTTTTAAGATGCTGTCTCTTGTGGTATAGGCTGTGTGCTCTGAATCAACGTTTCTTGATTTGTCACGCTTAAAATAATTATCGCTCATTCCGTCAATGTGGTCTGTACCCTGATTGTTAAGAGCTTTGTAACCCTGTGGACTTCCACCAAAGTGAACGAAAATCGAGTCAAAGCCCTCTGCGAGCTCAACGAAATAGTGACGGGTGCTTCTTGTGGGACCGATCTTATCAGGGAGGCGTGAAGCATCAGCAAACATACAAAGCATTCTTGTAATGCCGCCTTCTGCAAGGAGCTCCCACACAATGTCTGCTGAGGCAATGCCCCACTGAGGTCTTGCCTGAGGATGATTTTCAACGGAAACAAGTACTGAACGATTGCCAATCAAAGCTTCAGGGTAATCAACCTCGCCCGTAAGAGGGTTCACAATAGCAGGTGGAGGTGGAAGTGTTGTTGCCTGGGTTGTAGGAATAGTTGTGGTGGGTTCTTCTTTCTTCTTGCCACAGCCTGAGAAGCTTGCGAGCATAAGAACGAGCACCATTGCAATGCATATTAGTTTTGTGATTGATGATTTTCTGAGTTTAACCAAATTTTCTCATTCCTTCTGAGGTGAATATTTTCTGTTTTTTACAGCCAGAATTCCACAAGATGTCTGATATAACCAAAGGCTGTGGGACTCTGTACATCTATTGTAACATCTGACACGGAAAATACAAGACATAATGTGTACACTACACTAAAAATTGTCGAAATGAATAACATGGAGGTTAAATTTTTGTTGCTTTCTCCATTGTTTGGTTTTTCCTGCAATGCAAATATTACCAAAGCTGCTGCAAGGAAGAAGATGTATCCGAAGTCGCTGAAATATCTTTGAAGTAATCCACCAGCCTGGGTGTTAGCAATCACTGTTGCAAGGCCTATCAGAAGGCAAGTGGTTGTTATACCTAAAAGTTTTGTTTGCTTGAGTCTTTTTGCAGTCTTGCCAATAGCAAATATAAACCACAGCACAGGGGTGCAGGTGATGAGACCACCGAAGCAGTTTTCTGTGATTGTTTTCCCGATATAGTTTGTTTCAACAGAAGTTTTCTGAAGGTACGGGAAAACAGCTGTGAACTTTGGTGTCTGGAAAAGATATGTGAATATTCCCAGTCCGGTTCTTCCTGCATCAAAGCCGCGGCGTGTGACATCGTTTGTGGTCAGATTGTAGCCTGAGCCGAAATCAAATGGTGAGTTGAAACGGATGTAGTTATAATACATGATACCGGAAGCCACAATCACAAAGGGTATTGCAAGGGTGATAAGATTTTTTATACCCTTTGGGGACAAAATGAATTTATCCTTAAAGAAATATTCTCCGAAAATGGGTAGTGCAACAGTGCACATAAGCACACTTTGTGGTCTGCAACCCACAGCAAGGGCACAGCACAGTGAGCCAAGTAAAAGAAAAAGTGTTTGTTGCTTCGTTGAGTCTCTTCCCTTGAGCCAGAAGAATATGCCCCACACAATAAACGCCATTGCACAGATAATGGGCACCGAATAAAAATCAGGACGCTTCACAAGAAACATTGTGCCGCAGCAGAAAATGAAAGCCAGGGATGTGAGAATGTATGTGCCTACTGAAAGATATTTGAATTTCTTTTCTGCAATCTCTCCAAGCAGCATAAATACTCCCACAGCAAAAATAAATGCAAAGAGGATTATACCCAGTGCCGATGGAAACGGCGCGTTAAGTATTGCTCTGCAGGGGAGGTACATAAGAAGTAACGGCACAATGCCGAAATATACATAATAGTGTCCGTTGAAGAAGGCAACATCCCATCTGTATTTGTCGCCGGTCTGATTTGCCGTGTAACCTCTTGCATAGTTGTCATAAGGGTTTTCCATATCAAGAAGAGATTGTGGGATATCATCGTTGTCAATGTAAACCTTGCCCTGCATAATTGCTTGTGCAAGCTCGTCATATTGATTGTGGTGCTCGAAGCCCAGAGGCACAAGCTTTAAACCCTCATCTGTGTTGGCGTAGCCCAGAAATGCAGGGTTGAGTGTGCCGATTATAATGAACACAATGCACAGCAGTGTGCAGAAGCCGATAACCAACGAGTTTTTGGTGGCATGGGATTCTGAAAGCTTCATTTCATAGAGAGACGAGGTGGGTCTGAAAATATATAACAGAAGAAGTATTGCTGAAAGAATTGCCACTCTTACGAAATTAAAATTGAAATTTTCTCTTTCGTTGAGAGTGATTGACCGAAGTTTGATAATCTGGTTTTTGCCGTGGAACAAAAGCCTCAGGTGTTGGGAAACTCCTGCTGTGGAAATATTTATGGAGTGACTTTCCTCAATATCCTTGTAAACGGTTCTTTTGGGAGTGGAGAAATAATATTTATTTGCTTCGTCTGTGAGTTGAATTGTCACATCAATGCTGTCGGGTGCTTCATCTGCAGGTATGATTTTGATGTTGTCAATATCTGCACCAATTTCCGGAAATTCGATTTCACTTCCGGGAAGAATTGTGTAGTTTCCATTTTTGTCCATTCTGTCGGAAAGGTAGTGGTTTAAGTCAATAGGCTGATTTTTGTGGTCAGCATAGAAATTGATGTTGAACACTGAAATCTCAAGACCAACGCTTAAAACCACCATTGCAAGAATTGCAATGATGCACCTTTTGGTAATGTTCTTGACGGAATTACTTTTTCTGTAAAGAAAAAATGCAGTGATACCGAACACTATCAATAAGAGAAGACAAAGAAAAACCATATAATCACTCCTTGGGACTCGGGTAACTTGTTTCATCATACATTAAAACACAAATTACGGATTTTGTAAATATTACAATATGTTTATCATATATATAAATAAATATACAGATTTGGGGTTGATGCTTTGAAATGTACCGTAACCGACCTTAGGGCGAAGGAAGTTGTAAGCATAGACAGTGGTTGTCGGCTCGGGTGTGTCACAGATGTGGAGGTGGATACCTGCACGGGGTGCCTTGTGAGTATAACCGTTTTCTGTGGAAAAGGTATTTGTGGTTTTCTGGGCAGAGGGGAAGAGATTGTTATCTGTTGGAAGGATATTGTTGTGATCGGAGATGATACAATTCTTGTCCGCAAGGGAGGTGGAAGAATTTAAAAAAGATGTGTAGAAGCTCTACACATCTTTTTTCTTTTTTAGGGAATGGTTAAGGATTTTTTCGGGTGTCTGAAAGCATCACTTGATTTTTATGTTAAGGTATATTGATTTGATGCTTTCGAAGAAGGAGAGGGTTTCCTTATCTTTTACCTTTAGCTCCTCAGGCGTGAATGCCTTTAAAGTGAATTCAGCCTTATCGCTTTCATACAAATCAAGAATATTTCCGTTTTTATCCTCAGTGAGGCAGGAATAAACATAGTCAAACGGGCGCAGACTGTTGGTTACAACCTTGCGGTAGAGCCATGTAACATAATTGTTTTCACCATAAACACCAAGCAGGATTTTACCACTCTTTCTTTTTTTTCGTGCAGGCAGAGCAGCGGCAATAACCTTTTTGCCGTTGATTTCCATTGAGGTGTTTATGAATGAAACCATGCAGTTTGAACAGTATTCAAGAGCGGTGTCCATTTCATATTCGCCCCAGCTTTCGCCAAAGTCCGTTGAATCGCAGTAGCTTATGTATTTTGCTGTGTTGCGTGAATACATTCGCAGAACATTGTTGTTCATAAGCACAAGCTGACTTTCAGAGCTTTTTCCTGCACCGTTAACCTTGTTTGCCTTAGGGCTTCTCTGCCAGGTTTCGCCACCATCATCTGTGTAGATTGTGCTTGTGTATTCTGTACGGTCATTGTTGTCATAGATTGCAAAGATGACTCTGGTTTTGCCATCCTTTTCCACTGCGATTCCTCTTCCGGGTGAAAAGCCCGTGAAGCCTGAAGAGCCAACCTGAGTGTTGATGATTTTGCCACTTTCCCAGGTTTCACCCCCATCAAGGCTTTTCTTTACCCACAGATAATAAGTGGGATAAATTTTTATAGGTGCATAGGCAAAGAATATATTTGCATGAACATTGTTATCATTCAAGGAGCCATCCTTGTTCATCTGCTTGACAGTAACAGGGGTGAGTGAGTCATCGCTCTTCTGATAAATGTAATATTCTCTGTCAACGAAATAATTTTCGTATGTGGAGCTGTCGCTGTGCCTTAAAACAGGTGCAAAGCCTTGTTCGTCGAATTCGCCAACATAATATGGATAATGGTTTTTGTCGAGTGTTGTGCTTTCAGCCTTTTCAGCGGATGTGAAATCACAAAGAGAAAGCTTGCCATCAATGTAACCACTTCCTTTTCCGTATGTTCCTGCTCTCCACAAGCCCATAAATGCAGGACAAGCATCACACACATGGTAAACCACATTATCCTCTGCTTCGCAAATTGCAGAATCGCAGAAGGATGCACTTTTTGGGATAGCCACATTGTGGTCTGCATGCTCCATATCATTGAAGCTGTTAACAAATTTAACCGGAGACCAGGTCTTACCGTTATCATCGGAATATCTTACAGCAGTTTCGATGTTTGCGGGATCATCTGTTCCGTTTCCGTAACGCACATCGCCACAAGCAAGGATTCTGCCGCTTTTCAGTGTAAACAGTGCAGGAATTCTGAAAAGTCTGCTGTTTGCCACACCTGCAGAAAAAGGGTTTGTAATACTCATATTTTTCTCTCCTGATAAATCTTATTTATTTATGCTAGTTAGATAATATCACCAAAGAGTGTTCAATGCAACATCAATTGCTTTTTCTCTTTTAGAATATATCTGCTGATGTTTAGTGAAAATTAACAAAAACAACTGCTCAAATACATACAAAAAATGGCACCGTAAAAATTCACGTTGTATTGACTTTGATTATAGGTTGTGGTAATATAAATAAGGTCTTTAAGTCGATACGAGATATCGGCAAGATGAATAATAAATTTCTTGGGTGCAATCACTTGTGCCTGTGCTTTTATGTGTTCAGCCTTGCCGAGTGCAAGGCTTTTATTTTTGTCAGAAAGGGTAGAGTGGATATGGCACAGCAGCTCAAAGCAAAAACAATCTCTTCTGCTATAACTCAAGAGGTTTTAAAGCCATTTTATTCATCAGTCGCAGAGCATTTGTCTTCTGTTGACAGTCTTACTGTTTTCAATTCTCCCGAGTATATTATTTTTCCCGGCTTTTGTGATGTGCATGTGCATTTCCGTGAGCCGGGCTTTTCTTATAAAGAGACCATTGAAACGGGTTGCAGAGCATCAGCAAGAGGTGGCTACACAGCAGTATGCACCATGCCCAATCTTAATCCCGTGCCCGACAGTGCAGAGAATCTTGCACAGCAGGTGGATATAATAAAAAGCGATGCAACAATCAATGTTTATCCCTACGCCTCAATAACCGTAGGTCAGAGGGGTGAGTGCCTTTCGGATTTTGAGGGCATAACAGAAAATTCCATTGCCTTTTCAGATGATGGCAGAGGGGTGCAGTCCGAAGAGCTTATGCGGGAAGCAATGCTCAAGGCAAAAGCATTGGGCAAAATGATAGTGGCTCACTGCGAAGATAACAGCCTCCTCTTCGGTGGCTATATTCACGACGGTGTGTATTGCAGAGAACATGGTCACAAGGGCATCTGCAGTGAAAGTGAGTGGAAGCCCATTGAAAGAGATCTTCGTCTTGTGAAGGAAACCGGCTGTCCATACCATGTGTGTCACATTTCCACAAAGGAGAGCGTTGAGCTTATCAGGCAGGCGAAGGCACAGGGGCTTGATGTAACCTGTGAAACAGGACCTCACTATCTTGTGCTTGATGATAACGATCTTGAGGAAAGCGGCTCATTCAAAATGAATCCCCCTCTCAGGTCCGAGGAGGATAGATTGGCACTTATTGAAGGCATAAAGGATGGCACAATTGATATGATAGCCACAGACCATGCTCCTCATTCAGCAGAAGAGAAGGGTAAAGGTCTCCAGGGCAGTGCCTTCGGAATTGTGGGCATTGAAACGGCTTTTCAGATTATGTACACAAATCTCGTTAAAACAGGGATTATCACCCTTGAAAAGCTCATTGAGCTTCTTGCAATAAATCCGCGGAAACGGTTCAATATTCCTTTTGGTACAGATTACACAGTGTGGAATCTTGAAAAGGATACTGTAATTAAATCAGAGGATTTTCTTTCAAAAGGTAAAGCAACCCCCTTTGAAAACATGCCGGTGAAATCGGAGTGTGTGCTCACAGTGTGTGACGGTAAGGTTGTTTACCGCAAATGATTCAGTTAAATAATTTCTTAATATATAGGAGGCATCTCTAATGGCAAAGAGAACAGATATCAAAAAGGTTTTAATCATCGGCTCAGGCCCGATCGTTATCGGTCAGGCTGCAGAGTTTGACTATGCAGGCACTCAGGCTTGTCTTGCTCTTAAGGAGGAGGGCTATGAGGTCATTCTTGCAAACTCCAACCCTGCAACAATCATGACAGATACAATCATTGCAGACAAGGTGTATATGGAGCCGTTGACTCTTGAATATGTGGCAAAGATTATCCGTCACGAGCGTCCTGATGCTATTATTCCCGGTATCGGTGGCCAGACGGGTCTTAACCTTGCAATGCAGCTTGAGAAAAAAGGTGTTCTTAAGGAATGCGAGGTAAAGCTTCTCGGTACATCAAGTGCTTCTATTGAACGCGCAGAGGACCGTGAACTCTTCAAGGAGCTTTGCGAATCCATAGGAGAGCCTGTTATCCCTTCAGAAATCACATATTCTCTTGAAGAAGCAAAGGAAGCTGCAAAGCGTATCGGTTACCCTGTTGTTGTTCGTCCTGCCTTTACACTCGGTGGTACAGGCGGCGGCTTCGCATATAACGAAGAGGAGCTTATTGAAATCGGCACAAATGCCTTTAAGCTTTCTCCTGTTTCCCAGGCTCTTATTGAAAAGTCTGTTAAGGGCTACAAGGAGATTGAGTTTGAGGTTATGCGTGACTCCAACGACCATGCTATCACAATCTGCGGTATGGAAAATATTGACCCTGTTGGTGTTCACACCGGTGACTCCTGCGTTGTTGCACCTATCATGACTCTCTCCAAAGAAGATGAGAAGATGCTCAACGATTCAGCTATTAAGCTCATCAAGGAGCTTAAGATTGAAGGTGGCTGTAATGTGCAGTTTGCCCTCAATCCACACACCTCAGAATATTATCTTATTGAGGTTAATCCACGAGTTTCCCGTTCATCAGCTCTTGCATCAAAGGCTTCAGGTTACCCGATTGCTCGTGTAACAGCAAAGATTGCTGTTGGTATGGCTCTTGAAGAAATTCAGATTGCTAACACAAACGCTGCCTTTGAGCCGAAGCTCGACTATGTTATTGCCAAATTGCCTCGCTTCCCATTTGATAAATTCACATCAGCAACAAACATCCTCGGCACACAGATGAAGGCTACCGGTGAGATTATGGGTATCGGTTCAAATCTTGAGGAGGCTCTTCTTAAGGGTATCCGTTCTCTCGAAATCGGTGCAAACCATATGTACCTTTCAAAGTTTGACAATATGAGTGTTGATGAGCTTCTTGAGTATATTTCAGAGTTCCGTTCAGATAATATCTTCGCTATTGCAGAGCTTATTTACCATGGCGTTTCTCTTGAGAAAATCCATGAGGTAACAATGATTACTCCATATTTCCTTGAAGCAATCAAGAATATTATTGATATGGAAGAGAAACTGCGTGTGAATAAGGATGCTGATACTCTTCTTGCTGCAAAGAAGATGGGCTTCAGTGATAAATACATCGCTCGTCTCTGGAAATGCAACGAGCTTGATGTTTACAATATGCGTAAGGAGAATGGTTTCTTCCCTGCGTTCAAGATGGTTGACACCTGCCACACCAATGCATATATTCCATATTTCTACTCTTCCTACACAGGCGAGAATACTTCTCGTCTTACAGATAAGAAGAAAATTATTGTTCTCGGTGCAGGTCCTATCCGTATCGGTCAGGGCGTAGAATTTGACTATTCAACTGTTCATGCAGTTATGACAATCAAGAATGCAGGCTATGAGGCTATTATCATCAATAATAACCCAGAGACTGTTTCAACAGACTACACAACTGCAGACAAGCTTTATTTTGAGCCACTCACTCCGGAAGATGTTATGAACATCGTTGAATTTGAAAAGCCGGAAGGTGTTGTTGCTTCTCTTGGTGGTCAGACAGCTATCAACCTTGCACAGCCGCTCTTTGACCGTGGTGTTAAGATTATCGGTACAGATTGTGCTGCTATCGACCGTGCAGAGGACCGTAACGCATTTGAAAATCTTCTTAATGAATTGAACATTCCTCGTGCAAAGGGTAAGGCTGTTACAAAGCTTGAGGATGGTATTGCAGCAGCTGCTGAAATCGGCTATCCGGTGCTTGTTCGTCCTAGCTTCGTGCTTGGTGGTCGTGCAATGCAGATTGTTGCAAATGAAGAACAGCTCCGTCACTATCTCAAAACTGCTGTTGAAATTGATGAGGATAAGCCTGTTCTTGTTGATAAATACATTCAGGGTAAAGAGGTTGAGGTCGATGCTATCTGCGATGGCAGAGATGTTTTCGTTCCCGGTATTATGGAGCTTGTTGAAAAGACTGGTGTTCACTCAGGTGACTCAATCAGTGTTTATCCATCCTTCAGCATTTCCGATAAGGTTAAGGGCATAATCCTTCAGTATGCAAAGAAGCTTGGCCTTGGTATCGGCATTGTTGGTCTTTACAACATCCAGTTCATCGTTGATGAAAAGGAAGATGTTTATATTATCGAGGTTAACCCTCGTTCTTCAAGAACTGTTCCGTTCCTTTCAAAGGCAACAGGCTATTCTCTCGCAGATATCGCAACAGAGGTTATCATGGGCAAGAGCCTTAAGGAGCAGGGCATCTTCGATATCTATCCGCAGGAAAAGAATCGTTGGTATGTTAAGGTTCCTGTGTTCTCCTTTAACAAGATCCGTGGTCTTGATGCTTACCTTTCACCTGAAATGAAATCAACAGGTGAAGCAATCGGCTATGATAATAAGCTTAACAGAGCTCTTTACAAGGCTCTTCAGGCATCAGGCATGCACCTTCAGAATTACGGTACAGTATTTGCAACAATTGCAGATTCAGATAAGGAAGAGGCTCTTCCTCTCATCCGTCGCTTCTATAACCTTGGCTTTAACATCCAGGCGACAGAAGGTACAGCAAAATTCCTCAAGGAGCACGGTATCAGAACTCATGTTCTTAAAAAGCTTTCAGAGGGCAGCGATGAGGTTGCAGATGCTCTTCGTCAGGGTCATATTGCATATGTTATCAACACAAAGGATATCAGTGCAACAGGCCAGGCAAACGATGGTATGCTTATCCGTCGCTATGCTATTGAAAACAATGTGAATATCTTCACAGCACTTGACACAGTACGCGTGCTTCTTGATGCTCTTGAAGAGTCAACAATCACAATTTCAACAATCGATGCTTAAGGGTTTAGTTAAATTATGAAACAGAGTATTTTCACAATAACTGAAAACACACAGCTTACAGCAACTGTTTTCAGAATGAAGCTGAAGGGAGATGTAAGTGATATTACATCTTCCGGTCAGTTCGTAAATATTAAATTAGATGGTCTTTACCTTCGCAGACCAATTTCTGTGTGCGATTGTGAGGATGATGTGCTGACTCTTATCTACAAGGTTGTTGGTAAGGGTACAGAGCAGATGGCAAAGATGCAGGCTGGGGAGAAGCTTGATATTCTCACCGGTCTCGGTAATGGCTATAATACTGAGCTATCAGGTGACAAACCGGTGCTTCTCGGTGGGGGTGTAGGTGTTCCACCACTTTACATGCTTTGCAAAAAGCTTATTGCGCAGGGCAAGGCTGTAAGTGTTGTTCTCGGCTTTAACACTAAAGATGAAATTTTCTGCGAAGAGGATTTCAAGGCTCTCGGAGCTAAGGTTTATGTTGCCACAGCAGACGGCTCATATGGTATTAAGGGCTTCGTTACGGATGCACTTAAGGAAATCGATTATACATATTTCTATACCTGTGGTCCCGAGCCAATGCTCAAGGCACTTTATAAAGCAACACAAACAAGCGGTCAGTTCAGCTTTGAAGAAAGAATGGGCTGTGGATTCGGTGCCTGCATGGGTTGCTCCTGCAAAACAGTTTCGGGTTATAAGAGAATTTGTAAGGATGGCCCCGTGCTTGAGAAGGAGGAGATTTTATGGGCAGATTAAGTGTTAATCTTTGTGGAATTGAGCTTGATAACCCCGTAATACCTGCCAGCGGAACATTCGGCTATGGCTATGAGTTCGCAGAGCTTTATGATATAAACGAGCTTGGCACATTCTCTTTCAAGGGAACCACAAAGGATCCTCGCTTCGGTAATCCCACACCAAGAATCGCAGAGTGCACAGCAGGCATGATAAATGCTGTTGGACTTCAGAATCCCGGAGTTGAAAAGGTTATTTCAGAGGAATTGCCAAAGCTTAAAAAGTGTTTTAATAAAAAGGTTATGGCAAATGTCAGTGGCTTTGCTGTTGAGGATTATGCATATACCTGTGAAATGCTTGATAAGCAAGAGCAGGTGGGTTGGCTTGAGGTTAATGTAAGCTGCCCCAATGTGCACGGTGGTGGAATGAGCTTCGGTACAAACCCCGAGGCAGCAGCAGAGGTTACTGCAGCTGTTAAAAAGGTGACAACAAAGCCTGTTATAATAAAGCTTTCACCCAATGTTACAGATATTGTTGCAATCGCAAAGGCTTGTGAGGCTGCCGGTGCAGACGGCATCAGCCTTATCAATACCTTGTTGGGTATGCGCATTGACCTTAAAACAAAGAAGCCTGTTATAGCAAACAAAATGGGTGGCTTCTCAGGAAGCGCTATTTTCCCCGTTGCTGTAAGAATGGTTTATCAGGTTGCAAACGCTGTTGATATACCCGTTGTGGGTATGGGTGGTGTAACCACAGCAGAAGATGTTGTTGAGCTTATGCTTGCAGGTGCAACAGCTGTTGAGGTTGGCGCAGCAAACCTTATTGACCCGATGGCAAGTAAAAATATTATTGATGACTTGCCACGAGTTATGGATAAATACGGAATAAATAACTTGAACGATATAACAGGAGGAGCAAAATAATGGGCAGAGATGTAATTGTTGCTTGTGATTTCGCAAGTGCTGAAAAGGTTTATGAGTTTCTTGATAAATTCACAGAGAGAAAGCCTTTCGTGAAAATCGGTATGGAGCTTTTTTACGCAGAGGGTCCACAGATTGTAAGAGAAATCAAGAAGAGAGGTCACAAGATTTTCCTTGACCTTAAACTTCACGATATTCCAAACACAGTAAAGAAATCAATGGCTGTTTTGTCAAATCTTGATGTTGATATTACAAACCTTCATGCATCAGGCACGATCAGAATGATGGAGGGAGCTCTTGAAGGTCTGACAAGACCTGATGGTACAAGACCTCTTCTCATCGCTGTTACACAGCTCACCTCCACAGATCAGGAGTCAATGGAAAATGACCTTCTTATCAAGGAGCCGATCGATAAGGTCGTTATGCACTATGCTCACAATGCAAAGCTTGCAGGTCTTGATGGTGTTGTTTGCTCACCTCTTGAGGCAGGTAAGGTGCATGAAACCTGTGGTAAGGAATTTCTTACAATTACACCCGGTGTTCGTTTTGCAGATGGTGACATCGGTGACCAGAAGCGTGTTATGACACCTGCCCAGGCAAAGGAAATCGGCTCAGATTATATTGTTGTGGGCAGACCTATCACTGCGGCAGAAGACCCTGTTGCAGCATATAACAGATGTGTTGCAGAATTCTGCGATTGATAAAAATCCTAACAAAAAGGAGAAATAAAAATGGAAAGCTACAAGAGAGAATTTATACAGTTTTTAGAGAGCGCAGGTGTGCTTAAATTTGGTGATTTTACTGCTAAAAGTGGCAGAAAAATTCCATATTTCATCAATGCAGGTGACATTAAAACAGGCGAGCAGATCTGCAAGTTAGGTGAATTCTATGCAAAGGCATATTTTGAGAAGGTAGGCAACAAGAAAACAGTTCTTTACGGACCTGCATATAAGGGTATTCCGATAGCTGTATCTGTTGCTGTTGCTCTTGCAAAGAATGGCCTTGATGTTCCATTCTTCTTCAACCGTAAGGAGGAGAAGGATCATGGTGAGGGTGGCGTTTTCGTTGGTTACAAGCCACAGGAGGGCGAAGAAATCGTTATTGTTGAAGATGTTATCACAGCAGGTACAGCAATCCGCGAGAGTATGTCCATTCTTTCAGGCCTCAAGGGCACAAAGGTTGCTGCAACCTTTGTTATGGTTGACCGTAAGGAAAAGGGTCAGACAGAAAAATCTGCAATGGCAGAGGTAGGCGAGGAGTATGGTTTCCCCGTATATTCTGTTGTTGATGTTTACGACATTATCGAATATCTTGAAGAAGATGAAAGCAACCGTGAAAATGTTGAAAGAATCAAGAAGTATCTTGAGGTAAACGGAGCAAAGGAATAATCAGATTCTATTGGAGGGAATGTCCACATATGAGAAGTCTTATTGATATTCTTGATTTCACAACGGAAGAGTTGGATGAGCTTATTGCTGTTGCAAATGACATCATCGAAAATCCCGTTAAGTATTCAGAAAAGTGCAAGGGCAAAAAGCTTGCAACACTTTTCTTTGAACCATCAACCCGTACTCGCCTCAGCTTTGAAGCTGCAATGCTTGAGCTGGGTGGTAGTGTGCTTGGCTTCTCTGAAGCAAACAGCTCATCTGCTGCAAAGGGTGAAAGCGTGGCAGATACAGCTAAAACAATAAGCTGCTATGCAGATATAATTGCAATGCGTCATCCTAAAGAGGGAGCACCACTCGTTGCTGCACAGAATGCTTCAATCCCCGTTATCAATGCAGGTGATGGTGGTCACAATCACCCCACACAGACTCTTGCAGACCTTCTCACCATCAGTCGTGAAAAGGGTGGGTTTGAGAATCTTACGGTAGGCTTCTGTGGTGACCTTAAGTTCGGCAGAACAGTTCATTCATTGATTTCTGCACTTTCAAGATACAGCGGCCTTAAGTTTGTGCTTATCTCACCTGATGAATTAAAGCTTCCGAGCTATATCAAGAAGGATGTTCTCAAAAAGAGAAATATTCCTTATGAGCAGACCACGGATCTTGAGTCAGTAATCGGTGACCTTGACATTCTCTATATGACCCGTGTTCAGCGTGAGCGTTTCTTCAATGAAGAAGATTATCTCCGCCTTAAGGATAGCTATATTCTCGAGCCAAGAAAGCTCAAGAATGCAAAGCCTGATCTTTCAATTATGCATCCGCTGCCAAGAGTTAATGAAATTTCTGTTGCTGTGGATGATGATCCCAGAGCTTGCTATTTCAAGCAGGTGCTTAACGGTAAATATATCCGAATGGCACTCATACTTAAATTGTTAGAGGAGGCAGGCAGATGAATATAGATTCTATCACAAACGGCTATGTCATAGA
>JAFODQ010000055.1 GCA_017380615.1 Clostridia bacterium
AATGCAGCATCAATATAGTTTGTGATAAAGCCTGTGTTTTCCTTTGGTTGATAGAGATTTTTAAACGCAATCTCCCAAGCCTTCCAATAGCAATCAATATAATCCTTGTGATTTTCCCATACAGGTTGAGGAAGCTTATCCTTTATTTCACCGAAAACCGGAATGGGCGTATTTTCAATTTCTGCGCCTATAAAGGTATTTTCCTCCATTAACGCCTTATCGTCATATGTAATTTCGTTGTTTTGTTTAAAGCTTATCATATTATCACCATATAAAAATAAATTTTTATTCCATATATATCACGACCGGTCCATATAGACCGCCTGATAAATAATCTTTTCCGAAGGTCTTTTCCCCCTCAAAATAAGGAGACAGCTCTTCAGTTTTCCACTTATCAAAGTAATCGGTATGTAAATACCAGTTTGCCGATGTGTTAGTTACAACCACCTTAAGAGTGTTGCTTTTATCAATCACGCCTTCAGGAATTTTCAGGCTGTATGGTGGCATCAAGGACACGCCCAGGGATTGTCCGTTAAGCTGCACAAAAGCCGCAAAATGCACATCCCCAAGGTCAAGCAAGCCACATTTCCCCACATTTTCATCAGGAACTGAAAATGACACTTCATATACACAGCTACCTGAGTAGGCGTCACCTACAAAACAAGACCAATCGCCCAGCTTTACGGGAAACGCTTTGTCTTTATGCTTAATATTACGGAAGCCATTTTCATCACAAGAAAGCTCAATTTCTTTGACGAAACTAAAAGTGTTCGGAATTTCAACCTTAGATTTTAACTCTTTTTTAACTGCAGCATTAAGTTGCTCGTCTGTGAGTAATATAACAGCTGTTTCACCTATAGCAAGCGAAAGATTGACAACACCATTTTCCGTTTCTGAATGTTGCAATTCTCCATTTTCCAAATCGAGCAGATAGCCTGTTGATGAGGACAAGTGAATCTTATAATCCCCACTCTCCCCTGTTTCTCTGAATAAAACAAAAACATCTGCATTCTCTGCTTTTCTGTGCATTGCACGTAAGCCTTCACCTTCAACCTCAATTGTGGGAACAAGATCTGCAAGCACCTGCGTAACTCTGCCACCACACTCAATTAATCTATTCAACGCTTTTTGCGTGGCTTCAGGAATACAAGCATTTTCGGGAATGATGATATTTTTATATCTCGCCCTGCCTATTTGCATTGAGCCATCGGTCATTTCTGCACTCTGTATAACATCATCATCAACAATGTCAAAATCCACCAGCGTATCTTCAAGGTTTCTGCCAAGGGAATCAAATTCCATTTCTAAAATCCGAGCCTTCAGACCACCATGAAAATCGGAAACGGGATAATAAAGAGCTGTCTCACAAACACGCTCGCCAAGAGATGCTATGTAAGATAATCTTTCTATATATTTGTTGATTCGATCCAAATAACGGTAATATGGCTGGTTCCTTGTGAAAACCGGTAGTTCTTGTGCAAGAAGCTGACCTTTTCTACCAAGAGGGAAATTAAACGGATTAAAAATATTTATTCCACGCACAGCCTGGTAGCCTACGGTATATCTCATTATATCGTATGTAAGGCACACTCCTGCTACGCCAAATATTTCGCTCAATGCAAGCTTTGTGCCATTTTGTGCTGCTGCAGATGATGCATATCGTGGAAAAAATCCGTTATAGCAGTTCAAATCATCTTTTTGGTTAGTTTTGTTTTCGGGGTAAATCTGACGCCATATAACATCCACTCCTGGAATATCAAAGCACCTGAGCGCCCGCATCAGATTAAAGTTACCGCCACCTGCCATACAGCCAAGAGGATTGTGGTCTTTATCAAGATGTCCTGTGAAGGCAACACCATTTTTGTTAGCCCATTTTTTGCAAGTAAGAAGAAAATTCTCACAGAACATTTTACTACACAGATCATACCATCGGTGCAATATATGAACATCCGCTTCCGTGGGAGCAACCCTTCCCGCAACCAATGGAAGATACGGCAAAATCGATTCACCATATACAGCTACATATTTTTCTGCCAAATCATTATTGAAGGGCATCAATGGTGCTTTAGGCTCATCTGTAAACACAGCACCAACAGCTTCGGAAAAGCCATCGCCTAAAGATTCGGCATATTTCTGATGAGTGATTTCAATAAAATACTCCGTTGCTTTTTTATTCAGCAAATCAGGGCAGCCATCATTTTTCTCTGCAACATATTCCGTTACAGTAGCATCCTCAGAGAATATATAACCCTCTTCAATAATTTCCTTATCCTCCAAAAATGCTATGAGAACATCGGATGATGATTTTTTATACACATCGCCTGAAGAAAAAGTGTACTCGTGAAACCCCAGAGTCTGCTGTACATACCCGGGATGATCTTCTATAACCCTTCCACAAGCACTCCCC
This sequence comes from Clostridia bacterium, assembly GCA_017380615.1. Lineage (GTDB taxonomy): Bacteria > Bacillota > Clostridia > Oscillospirales > Acutalibacteraceae > DTU089. The sequence goes on from JAFODQ010000055.1 coordinate 2,408, forward strand.
GATGGCCAGCCAGCCTCGTCATATATCCAACAATTCATACCAAGGGCTTTACCCTTTTTGATAGCATAAGCACAAAGCTGAAAATACTCTTCCGAAAGGTACTCAGGCTCGAGATTTGTTGGCATGCTGTCAGGCCTGAATCCTTTGGGCTCTGGAAGAATATAAAAAGCTCTTATTCCCAGCTCCCGCATCTCAACAAGCTGCGCATCTATAATTTCCTTTGTACAGACATCATTCCATACCCACACATAAACGGGAGCAAATGAAGCCTCCGGACATTTGAAGCTGTTTATATCAAACTTATCGTTGTTTTTCATTCAAAAATCAAACCTTTGCATCGTATCTGTCTTGTTTTTTCAGCTTACTGATAAAGCATTTCAAGGCAACAACCATCACGACATAGAACACGGCAAGTAAAACGGGGTATATCTTTATTCCGAACAATCCACTTATAAGGCTCACCATGGGTGGTGCTAACATAACACCGATATAGGCAAAGGCAATCTGCGAGCCCATGATTGATTGTGAAACCTCCTTGCCGAAATTGTGTGGTGTCAGATGTATCATATTGGGGTAAATAGAGCCATTACCCAAGCCTATAAGGAAAAGAGCAACGACAGCGGCTGACCCCGACAAAGGAAGAAGCATAATTAAAACTGCAGGAGCGAGAATAACAGTGCCTATGCCAATACGCCTCCAGGTGCTGATTTTACTTGCGAGCAAGCCCGAAAGAAATCGTCCGATTGACATTCCGACATAGTATATTGTCAGCGCGAGTGCGCCATACCTTACCTCAAAGCCTTTTTCTTCTACAAGATATGTACTACCCCATACGCCACAGGCATATTCAATGGCATTGGTAACGAACATAATAAGCCATACCTGGCGCACCTCTGGTTTTTTAGCCATCTGCAAAAGTGTGAGACTCACAACCTTCTCCTCTTCTGCTTCTTCGGTTGAGGTTGCTTTTTTCCATAATGGCATGGATACAAGAAGCAATATTGTGATAGCTAATTGCACATAAAAAGCGTAGCGATAGCCACCGCGCCAGCCTATGTCACTTAAAGCCCTGGACATAAGGTAAGGACTGAGAGATACACCCACACCATAAAAACAGTGGAGAAAATTCATATGACTCGCTTTGCAGTGAAGAGCAACATAATTATTAAGCCCTGAATCTATTGCACCTGCACCAAGCCCAAGAACAATAGCTAAAGGTATCATAAACCAAAAGCTTTTGCTGACAGAGAAGCCGAGTAAGGACAGTGCAGTCATAGCTGTGCTGAAGGCTGTAACCTTAGCTGTACCCAATTTATTGAGAATTTTCGCACTGAATATGCTTGATAACACAGTGCAGCCCGAAACCAGAAAGGTGAGCACACTTACTGCCTCAACAGGTATATTCATCTCACTATGAATAGCAGGCCATGCAGAGCCTATAAGTGAATCAGGCACTCCAAGACCTATAAATGCAATATATATTACAACAACAAGTATAGTCGCCACTACCAAACTCCTCCAAAAAGGTTCAATATATACAAACAATTATAACACTTAAGCCCAAAAAAGCAACAGCAAAACACCGAAAGTATAAGCAACATTGAGTGCTATGGTGCTATTTGTAACAAAAAGCTTTATTTTCCGTATTATGTACAAGGTGGGGTTACCTACCGAAATCTTTCAAAAGGAGTTTTTAAATGCCAAACACGATTCAATTTAACATGGCAGACATCGTTTCCCGTCAGGCAAAGGTACTTGCCCGACAGGATGAGATGGATTGCAACTGCCACAAGCATTGTGTCACAACAGCAATCCCTGACAACGCGGCTGTAACAATGGCGTATGTGCCATTTCAGCTTGACAAGACAGCCTACACACCCGATAGAGCACTTATTGAAGGAACATTGTTTACCACATTGAACAAACCCTTCTACGGAAGGAGTATCTGCAATGAATGATCAACAGAAGCTCCTCAATAAGCTTTCGGTTGCGCAATTCGCTGCCTGGGAGCTGCACCTGTATCTGGATACCCATCCATGCGATGCATCTGCAAATGAAATGTTCAGGAAATATACCACTGAAGCAACACTTCTTAAAAAGGAATATGAGAGCAAATACGGCCCTCTTACTGTGTCCGCTTCAAACGAAGCTGATTGGCTTGAGAGCCCTTGGCCATGGGAAAACGAAAGGAGCTGTGATTAAGATATGTTCAGCTATGAAAAAAAGCTTCAATTCCCGGTGAACATCAAGAATCCTAACCCTAAACTTGCACAAATAATTATTAGCCAATACGGCGGACCTGATGGTGAATTAGGCGCTTCGCTCCGTTACCTTTCACAAAGATTTGCAATGCCTTACTCTGAACTTAAAGGCTTGCTCACTGATATTGGTAC
>JAFODQ010000056.1 GCA_017380615.1 Clostridia bacterium
GCAAGCGTCGTGAGCGTAAAAATATTGAACGCGGTGCGGCTCATATCCAATCCACCTTCAATAACACAATAGTTACTATTACTGATACTCAGGGTAACGCAGTTTCATGGGCAAGTGCTGGTGAAATGGGCTTCAGAGGTTCTCGTAAGTCCACTCCATTTGCAGCTCAGACAGCTGCTGAAACTGCAGCTAAGGTTGCTATTGATCACGGTATGAAAACTGTTGAAGTTTATGTTAAGGGTCCTGGTGCAGGAAGAGAAGCTGCAATCAGAGCATTACAGGTTGCAGGACTTGATGTTACACTTATTAAGGATGTAACACCTATTCCTCACAACGGCTGCCGTCCACCAAAAAGAAGACGTGTATAACATAATAGGAGGAAACGAATTATGGCAAGATATACCGGTGCGGTATGTAAGCTCTGCCGTAGAGAGGGCCAGAAGCTCTTCTTAAAGGGTGGCAGATGCTATACCAACAAATGTGCTTTAGAACGCCGTTCTTATGCTCCGGGCCAGCATGGTCAGGGTCGTAAGAAGGTTTCAGAATACGGCATGCAGCTTCGCGAGAAGCAGAAAGCAAGACGTTACTACGGCGTACTTGAAGGACAGTTCCACAAGTATTTCCTTATGGCTGAGAAGATGCCTGGTCAGGCAGGTGAAAACCTTCTCAAAATTTGCGAAAGCCGTTTGGATAACATTGTTTACCTTCTTGGCTGGGCAGATTCCAGAGCAGAAGGCAGACAGCTCGTTACACATGGTCATTTCTGTGTTAACGGCAAGAAGGTTGACATTCCTTCATACCTTTGCAAAGCAGGGGATGTAATTTCAATTAAGGAAAAGTCAGCTCAGACCGACGCATTTAAGAATATTATTGAAGCTAATGCTAGCCGTCCGGTTCCGGCATGGCTTGACATCAATCGCGAAGCACTTTCAGGTAAGGTAATCAATCTTCCTGAGAGAGACCAGATTGAAGTTCCTGTTGCAGAGCATCTTATCGTCGAGTTCTATTCAAAATAATGCTCTTTAGCCTCATGCCTTTCATGAAAGGCAAAACAAAAATCGTGGTGTGACCACGAAATTTTAAGGAGGATTTGGTATGATTGGTATCGAGAAACCAGAGGTAAAATTTATCGGCTCATCAGAAGATTCAGCGTATGGTACATTCGTTGTAGAGCCACTTGAAAGAGGTTTTGGTACAACTCTTGGCAACAGCCTTCGTAGAGTTCTTCTTTCTTCTCTTCCCGGCTACGCTATCACTTCTGTAAAGATTGATAATGTTCTTCACGAATTCTCAACAATCCCCAACGTAAAAGAGGATGTTACAGAGATAGTTCTTAACCTTAAGGGCGTTATTCTCAAAATTCACGGAGATGGCCCCAAGACAATGTATATTGAGGCAAATGGCTCCGGAGAAATCACTGCGGGTGATATCAAGGCTGATTCAGAGGTTGAGATTCTCAATCCTGATCACCACATTGCAACACTTGATGCAGATGCACATGTTGTTATGGAGCTTACAGCTGACAAGGGCAGAGGATATGTTTCTTCAGACAGAAACAAACAGATTCTCGACCCGGTTATCGGCGTAATCGCAATTGATTCAATTTACACACCCGTATTAAAGGTTAACTACACAGTTGATAATACTCGTGTAGGTCAGATTACCGACTACGATAAGCTTACAATTGAGGTTTGGACAGATGGTACAATTTCCGCAAAGGATGCTGTTTCATTTGCTGCAAAGATTCTTACTGAGCATCTTAATCTCTTTGTTGAACTTTCTGATGAAGTTTCAAACACTGAAATTATGATTGATAAGGATGATTCCGAAAACGGTAAGGTTCTTGAAACAACTATTGAAGAGCTTGATCTTTCAGTTCGTTCATTCAACTGTCTTAAGAGAGCCGGTATCAACACTGTTGAAGACTTAATCAACAAAACCGAAGACGATATGATGAAGGTAAGAAACCTTGGCAGAAAGTCTCTTGAAGAGGTTATTGCTAAGTTGGCTTCACTTAATCTTTCTCTTCGTAGTGAAGACGAATAAGATATTTTCGGCAAAAGGAGTGATTTAGATGCCAGGTACAAGAAAACTCGGCAGAGCAAGTGATCACAGAGATGCTATGCTTCGTAACATGGTTACATCATTGCTTGAAAATGGTAAGATGACAACTACAGTCACAAGAGCTAAAGAAGTTCGTGCTATGACTGAGAAGATGATTACCCTTGCAAAGGTTGATAGTCTCCATAATAAGAGACAGGCATTGGCATACATTACAAAGGAAGATGTAGTTAAAAAGCTTTTTGACGAAATCGCACCTAAGTATAAGGATGTTAACGGTGGTTACTGCCGCTTAATCAAGACTGAAGCTCGCCGCGGTGACGCAGCAGAGATGTGCATTCTTGAATTAGTTTAATTTACTGCAAAGCACCTGATGTTTTCATCAGGTGCTTTAAAATTTTAAAACCCACATCACATTGTGATGTGGGTTTATTCTTATATTAAATTGTATTTATATATTCAGAATGAGCTTTGCAATCTTGTAAACATCTCCGCAGCCCAGTGTCAGCACGAGGTCGCCTTCTCCAATGTTTTCCTTCATATAATCTGCAACCTTAGGGAAGGTATCAAACCATACTGAATCAGGGATTTCATCAGCAAGGTCCTGGGTTGTGATGCCATAGGTGTTGATTTCTCTTGAACCCATGATTTCAGTCATTACAACCTTGTCTGCAATGGAAAGTGCTTTTGCGAAAGCGTTAAGGTGAAGCTTTGTTCTGCTGAAGGTGAATGGCTGGAACACAGCCCACACTCTCTTGTAGCCCATTTTTTTCGCGGCAGAAAGTGTAACCTCAAGCTCGGCAGGGTGGTGAGCATAGTCATCCACAATATCGGCACCATTGTATGTGCCAAGGAATTCAAATCGTCTTCCTGCACCCTTGAAGGTGAGAATGCTTTGTCTGCATTGCTCAACAGTTGCACCGCAGTACATTGCAGAAGCAATTGCAGCAAGTGAATTGAGAACATTGTGATCGCCGGGAACACTTAAATCAATACGGCAAGCAAATTCGCCCTTGATATATAAATCATAGCAGGGGAAGGCACCATTGTTGTAGCCGATATTTTTAGCACAATAATCGCAGGAATCGTCTTTGCCGAAGGAAATGAGCTCCTTGCCTTCGGCAATTCCCTTGATGCTGTCAAGCGTGTTTTTATCGTCGCCGTTGTAAATAACACACCTTGACATATCTGCAAATTTTCTGAAGGAAGCCTCAAGATTCTCAAGAGTCTTGAAATATTCCATGTGGTCGCAATCAACATTTAGGATAACGCTTATATCAGGTGTAAGGTCAAGGAAGGTGTCCTTATATTCACAAGCCTCGCAAACAAGAATATCGCTTTTACCAACTCTTCCGTTTGTGCCGGTAAGGGGAAGCTTTCCACCGATAATTGCAGATGGGTCAAAGCTGTTGTCAATGAGAATATGAGAAAGCATAGAGGTAACAGTTGTTTTTCCGTGTGTGCCACAAACACCGATGCATCTGTCGTATTTTCTTGTGAAATATCCGAAAAGCTTACTTCTTTCAAAGGTGGGAATACCACTTTCCTTTGCAGCAACAAGCTCAGGATTATCAGGTAGAAGAGCAGCTGTGTAAACAACCATATCTGCACCCTCAACATTTTCTGCTCTCTGTCCCATTGCAACGGGGATTCCCAATGCCCGGATTCTTTTGAGTGTATCTGATTCATTGTTATCTGAGCCTGTAAGGTAATGACCCTGAGAGTGAAGAATCTCTGCAAGGGGACACATTCCGCTACCACCGATGCCAATGAAATGGATCCTTTTAGCGTTTTTTATAGCTTCATCAATAATCATTATGATAGCCCTTTCCAAAATCTATAATAAGATTATACTCTAATTATATTTAAAAATAAACCCTATAGCATTAAATTTTATAATTTATTGATTATATCTGTTTTTTCAAGAGATTTTCTGAGAATTGTTCCGAGTATGCCACAGGAAATGATTTCTCCTATACCCACAGTGAGAGCGAAATACCAATAAGTACCCTCAAGGGAGTAGAAATATATCAGCACAAATGGTACTATTATTGCATTTGCAAGTATTGGAGGCAATGTGGCAGAAAGCTTGTGCTTTCTGAGAAGATATGTACCAATTGCACCAATGAGCGTGGCAAGGCTTCCGAGAATTATATCCCACAAGGCACAGCCTGTGAGAATATTGCTGAGAAGACAACCAATGAAAACACCAGGAATGGCATAGGGTGTAAATATAGGCAGAATAGTCAGCATTTCGGAAAGCCGTATTTGTATTGCCCCGCTTGCAAGACCGAAGGCTGCGGCAATATAGGTCAGCACAACATAGGCAGCGGCAATGATAGCCGCAAAGGCAATACCATGGATTTTCTTTCTGTTTTTCATTTGTATCAGCTCCGTAGTTTTGTTTATTGTGAGGATGGTTTCGAACTCACATTTTATATAAAAATTGTCTTTCAGTTTCGTTAAAAAAGACACTTTATATTTTGAAGAAAAATTGTTATTATTATAGTAATATTTAACAACACGAGGTGTTTAAAATGATAAATGTAACAATCTGGAACGAAGGTCGCCACGAGAAAACAGATGAATCTGTAAAGGCAGTTTATCCTGATGGATTGCATAATTGTATTGCCCGTTTTCTTGGCACCAATGAAGATTTGAATATAAGAACAGCTGTTCTGGATGATCCTGACAATGGTCTTCCTGAGGAGGTTCTTGAGAGCACAGATGTCCTTCTTTGGTGGGGACACATGGCTCACGAGTGTGTGCCTGATGAATTGGTTGAGAGAGTTTATAACCGGGTAATGAGAGGCATGGGCTTTATTGCCTTGCATTCAGCACATTTCTCGAAGCCGTTCAAAAGACTTATGGGTACAACCTGCTCGCTTAAATGGCGTGATGGTGACAGAGAACGTCTCTGGTGCATCAGCCCTAATCACCCCATTGCAAAGAATGTTCCTGAAAGCTTCATTATTCCGGTTGAGGAAATGTACGGTGAACGCTTCGATATTCCATCACCGGATGAAATCGTGTTTATGGGATGGTTCAAGGGTGGCGAGGTTTTCCGTTCAGGCTGCTGCTGGAACAGAGGTCTTGGTAAGGTGTTCTATTTCCAGCCGGGTCATGAAAGCAACCCCACATATCATATTCCTGAAATTCAGCAGATTATCACAAATGCTGTTTATTGGGCAGCGCCATTAAATATTGTTCCTGAAATTGAGTGCCCATGGGTTGAAGCCCCTGAGGAAAACTATGATGGTCCCAATAAATAATTATATCATACAGTAACTATATTTAACAAGAGGGATTATTAAAATGCTTAGATTTTTGTTTCAGGGTGATTCAATAACTGATGCTACCAGAGTGGATGAGGATGATGGCGGAAGAGGCAGCAGTCTTTTTGGTTATGGCTATCCGTTGCTTTTTGCATCAGACTATCTTAAAAACAAAGCTGGAGAATATGAATTCATCAATCGTGGTGTAAGTGGCGACAGAATAGTTGATTTATATGCGCGAATAAAAGATGATATAATAAATCTCAAGCCTGATGTGATGTCTATTCTCATCGGCGTGAACGATGTGTGGCATGAGCTTAATAATGAAAACGGTGTGGCAGCACCCAAATATGAGAAAATTTATGATATGCTCATTGCAGAGATTAAGGAAGAGCTTCCTGATATCAGAATTGTGATTCTTGAGCCTTTTGTGCTTAAGGGCGAAGGCACATCAATGTATTATGATGAGTTCCGTTCAGAGCTTAAGCTCCGTGGTGAAGCAGCAAGGCGCGTGGCAGATAAGCACGGACTTGTGTTTGTTTCCTTGCAGGATAAATTTGATAAGGCTGCAGCAGAGGTTTCTCCTGAATATTGGACAACAGATGGTGTTCATCCTACGGCGGCAGGGCATCAGCTTATTAAAGAAGCACTTGCCGAAGGTGTGGAAAGCTTATAAAATTAAAGATTGTCAATCATATAAGGATTGACAATCTTTTTTTATATTATAATCGGTTTGTCTGTGTTTTCAGGCTCTGCAACCTTAATGATGTAATCTCTGTTTTCCATAGCGCCCACATCAAGCAATCCTTTAACAGAGGTTGTATAGGCAAGGTGGGGTGTGTTGTTTTCTTGGCTCAGGTGAGCAAGAATGAAATGTGTTGACCCATTGTTTACAAGGGTTTTAAGTACATCTGCACAAGCGTCATTGGAAAGGTGCCCAATGTCTGAAAGAATTCTCTTCTGGAGCATATAATTGTATGGTCCTGTTTTGAGCATATTTATGTCGTGGTTTGATTCAATATAAACAAGCTTGCAGCCCTTGATGGCAGAAAGCAGATCAGGTGGCATATAGCCTGTGTCTGTGGCAATGGCAGCCTTGGTTACACCGTCGCAACCCGTCACAATGTAACCTCTTCCATCGGCACAGTCGTGAGAGGTCTTTACGGGCTTGACACAAAGACCGGCAATCTCAATAGGAGAGTTAACGGCAATATCGATGTGCTTTTCTGTCAGCACACCCTTTGCTTTGAGCGCCTGAAGTGTTCCGGTGGACCCATATACGGGGATTTTGTGCTTTGCTGCAAAAACACTCAGTCCACTTGTGTGGTCTGTGTGCTCGTGAGTTAGAAATATACCCTGTATGGTGTCAATATCAACACCTATATTTTTAAGCATCAAGTCAGTTTGCTTGGCACTTCTGCCCACATCCACAAGAATCCCACCGGAATTATCGCCTATGTAAACAGAATTGCCGCTGCTTGATGAAAACAGCGGACAAAACTTAAGCATATTTATTAATCCTCATCGTAAGTTACTCTTTTGATATCAGCGCCGACGCCTGAAAGCTTTTCAATAAGGTCTTCATAACCTCTGTCGATATACTTGATGTTTTCAACATAGGTTTCACCCTGTGCAATGAGGCCTGCAATAACCATTGCGGCACCTGCACGGAGGTCATCTGCCTCAACGGGGGCAGCCTTTAAAGCATCCACTCCGGTGATGAGTGCTGTGTCACCGTTAACCATTATGTTGGCACCCATTCTTCTTAACTGGTCCACATATTTGAAGCGGTTGTCCCATACATCTTCAACAACAGTGCTTGTACCGTTACAGATGCAAAGAAGTGTTGCAAACTGTGGCTGCATGTCTGTCGGGAAGCCGGGATGTGGGCTTGTCTTTACTCTGCAGGCCTTTGGATGTTTCCCTTCGGAAATGATTCTAACGCTTTCGTCACCCTCAATAACGGTAATGCCACAATCCTCAAGCTTGTTTGTGATTGATTCAAGGTGCTTAGGAATAACATTGTTAACAATAACATCTCCACCGGCAGCTGCAGCAGCAACCATATATGTGCCGGCTTCAATCTGGTCGGGGATAATTGAATATGTGCAACCATGCATGTTTTCAACACCACGGATTTTGATAACCTCTGTGCCTGCACCGCGGACATCTGCGCCCATAGAGTTAAGGAAGTTTGCAAGGTCAACAATGTGTGGCTCACGGGCTGCATTTTCAATAACTGTGAGACCCTTTGCCATAACAGCAGCGAGCATAGCATTGATTGTTGCACCAACAGAAACAACATCAAGATAAATGGATGAGCCGTAAAGCTCCTCTCCCTTGACATTTACAATGGCATTGTCTGTGTTAACAGATGCGCCAAGAGCCTCAAAAGCCTTTATGTGCTGGTCAATTGGTCTTACACCAAAATAACAGCCACCCGGAAGTGCAACACTTGCAGTGCCATATTTGCTGAGCAGTGAGCCCAAAAGATAATATGAAGCACGCAGCTTACGAGTCATTTCATCGGGAATTGTGATTTCGGGGTTAATACCCGAAGGGTCCACAACAATAACACCCTTTTCAGGTGCCTCAACCTTTGCACCAATGAATCTGAGAATTTTCATCATCATTCTAACATCGCTGATTTCAGGGATGTTTTCAATGCGACAAGGCTCACCTGAGAAAACAGATGCAGCAATTATAGGTAAAGCAGCGTTTTTGGCACCGCTGATATTTATTGTTCCATTGAGCTTGTTTCCACCGCGGATAACAAATCTTTCCACAAACTCACTCCTTAAAAAAGTGTATATAGAAATGTCATTAAAAACCTATATTAGTATAACACCTTTGGGATAAAAAAGGAAGAGAAAATTTAAAGAAACAATGAAATTATAATATAAAATTGGTACGGATTTTTTGTAGCAATTCACGAAAGTGGAACATGCGTTTATTTTATATAAAGCATTTTATAGAAATTTGGATAGGAATTAAAAAATTGATTCAATGTCACTCGTGAATTTGAGCCGGGGTCGTTTATATAAAAAGATGAGGATGTCAGTGTGTCAGTAGCTTTTACGCCTGTAACCACCACATAATGTTGACCACCATATTTGTTTTTTGCACCCACAATAACAGGCTTTTCGGCTTGAAGAGCATTATAAATAACCTGAAGATATCCGTCGGAGGATGTTACAATGTTATAATTTGTGGGCCAATAAACTGCACCACCCGAAGTGTAAGAAAGCTTTTTGGCCATTGTGTGAGGATATATGGTTGTGCCTGAGCGATAGCTTTCTGTCATAGCAAGAGCAGTGGTGGCACAGCCGATTTTGCCTATTGTCTGTCCTGATGAGCCTAAGGTTACCTTTGACCATCGGGAATCCGTCTGCTTGAAATCGGGAACATTCAAGGAAATAGCCTTGTAATTCGCTGTAAAGCTATCTGGCTTTACAATGTAATTTCTGTTAACATATCCGATTTTGTTACCGTGATAAATGATTTTTGCAAATGTGCTGTCAGCTGTGTGCACCGTAACATAAGTACCGGATGGAATGTGGTCAATGATGGCTGATGTTGAAGATGGAGCTGCTCTTACACGCAGATTACCTGAGCTCGTTTTGACGACTCTCACGGCTGAGGATAAAAGGAAGATATAATCCTTGTGGCAGTATCCGAAGGATGTGGGATTGTATTGCACATAAAGATAGTTCCCGTTCTGGGATACAATGCTCACATAAGAACCCTTGGGTAGTGTTGCTCTGACAGATGCACTTCCTGATGGAGCAGTTCGGACATTTAAAGAACCTGTGACTGTGCTTACTCTTCCTGCTCCTGTGATTTGTGAAGATGCACCTGCAGGAAGAATTAAAGTGCATATCACTAAGATTGTTGATAAAATCAAACAAATTTTTCTTTTCAAAAAAATCACCTCGTATGAAAAAGATGTGAAAATCTTATCATATGAGGTGTTGTTTTGTCATTGCACAAATAATGGAAGTCATTTGTTTTGCTCGATCAATTCCAGTGCAATTTCTCTTAATTCATCTATTGAGTTTATTAGACCGATTCTTTGTCTGTAATTGGCTGCACCGTGAATTCCCTTGGTGTACCAAGCAGCGTGCTTGCGTGCTTCGCGAATACCTACATATTCACCTTTATATTCGCAGATTTTCTCAATATGCTTAAGCATAACATACATTTTCTGCGTAACCGGTGGATCAGGTAAAATAATTTCATTGTTGAGGTATGCATTGATTTCAGCAAAAACCCAGGGTCTGCCGAGAGCCCCTCTGCCAACCATAACCATATCACAGCCTGTTTCTTCAAGCATTTTTGCAGCGCTTCTGCCATCGGTTACATCTCCGTTACCGATTACGGGAATGCTTACAGCCTGCTTTACCTGACGGATAATGTCAATATTAACAGGGGGAGCATACATCTGCACCTTTGTTCTTCCATGAACAGTCAGGGCCGAGGCTCCTGCTTGCTCGCAGCGTTTTGCAAGCTCAACACAATTTATTGAATTATCATCCCATCCGGCTCTCATTTTAACTGTTACCGGCACAGTTGATGCATTTACAACAGCTCTTACAATATCCTCTGCAAGCTGAGGATTTTTCATCAGCAGCGCACCACCACCCGAGGCAGCAACCTTCGGGGCTGGACAACCCATATTTATATCAATAAAATCCGGCGAATATTCAAGTGCTTTTTCTGCTGCAATTGCCATCGTTTCGGGTGAATTGCCGAAAATCTGGCTTCCTGCAGGTCTTTCTGCGTCAGTTACAGACAGCAGCTCCGAGCTCTTTTTATCGCCAAGGCTGATGCCCTTTGCACTTGCCATTTCACATACTGTGTATGCAGCTCCGTAGCCTTTGCAAAGCTCACGGAAGGCTCTGTCTGCCACACCGGCAAGGGGAGCGAGTGCAGCTTTTTCAGTTATAACTAAATTTCCTATTTTCATCTTCTTCTCCAAATCAAAAACTACAATAAATCATATCACGGAAAAAGTAATATTTCAAGTCGAAAACTTTGATAAAGGGGATGTAAAGCAGTGTTTGGTAAACATTGTAAAAATATAGTAACTTTCACAGTTTTTTTACTCCATGTTTGGTGAAAGTGATAATATGAATTTTTAAATATATGTGATATAATTCAATGGTAAAAGTATACTTTTAATTTTGGAGGAGTACGCATGAAGAAAAACTTCAAAAAGATTTTATCTCTTGTGCTTGTTTGCATAATGGTATGCTCAGTTTTCAGCATATCAGTATCAGCAGCCACATACACAATCACACTTAAGGGTGGTACACGTACACTTAATGGTGAAAAATACACAGCAACCCTTAACCCAAAGCTCTTAGCCTTATCTGGTAACACATATACAGACGACAACGGAGCAGTTTACACAATTGATAAGGAAAAACACACTGTTACCTTCTCAACCGACGATACAGGCTATGTTACATTCCCTGAAATGTTCTTCGTAATGGAGGGTCACGAACAGAGTGCCTGGGGTACAAGTGCTACATCAAACGGCTCCACCACATACAAGGAAGGCAGAAGATTAAAGGTTACAGGTGCTAAAACATATTATCCTCGTTTTGACACTATCAAGTACACAGCTGAATTCCTTCCCGGTGCAGATGGTGTAGGTGATGTGCAGACAATTTCAAATAAAACTTATGGTGCATCAATAACAATGCCGGGTGAAATCTTTACTCGTGCCGGCTATGTTCAGATCGGTTGGGCTTTAACTGAAAATGCAAAAGAGGTTGAATATCAGTTTGCCGACAAGACATACGAAATCAAATCCGATGTTCAGTTCTTCCCTGTATGGCAGAAGGTTACATTCTCTGTAAGCTATGATAAATCAGCATTCTCCTTCGGTTCAATCTGTAAAGATGGTGAAATTCCTGCAGCGCAGAAGTTAACAATCACAAATGAAAGTAACTCTGCAGTAACATTCACTCTTCCTACATCAGCAGTTTTCTCAATTAACGCAACAAGCACAACAATTCCAAGTGGTTCTTCAGTAGAGGTTACTGTTCAGCCGGCATCAAACAGCACAGTTGGAACATATTCAGAGAGCTTTACTTTTGATTTCGGTATTCCTGAAATTAACTTTACAGTAACTGCAAAGTTTGCTGTTGCAAATCATCTCTTTGTTGACTATGTTTCTGATGGCAATGCAACATATACACAGAATGGCACAGAGACAGCTGTTTGTTTCAGAGATGGCTGTGACGCTACAGATAACAGAGAGCAGGAAGGCTCCAAAAAGGTTTATTCTGTTGATAACAACACAGTTCTTGGTCTCAGTGGTGAATATCTCTATCACAAGACTGTAACATTCACAGTATATGGTAGCGGTATGGATGATGCAGCAGGCGTTGTAGGCAAGCGCTTCCGTCCTGTTTCATGGTATGTAAACGAAACAATCAATGGTGAATTTGCTCCTGATGCAACTGACTACGATGTTTCATATACTCACAAGGACTTCGGTGCAAACACACTTGAAATCAAGTATGTTGAGGAAGAAAAGAATGCAGAAGGCGAGTGGGTTGCAACAGGTATTGAGGATGTTAAGACATTCAAATATTCAATTGGTCCATCAGCTCAGGATAATCAGGAAATCGTAAGACCTAACATGATCGTTTCAATCATCTTTGGTCTCTTCGGATATCTTATTGACTTGCTTGCAAGTGGCAGCTTGTTCTAAGAAAAGAATTAACACCACCGTGTTAACGGTGGTGTTTTTATTTATCCCATTTAAATAAGAGAATTCCTCCAATGGCAACAGCAATACCAATGAGCTTCTGCCATTGGAAATTTACTTTTTCTGTACCAAAAAGTCCGAACAATTCGATAAGATATGCTGCTAAAAGCTGAGCTGTTACAATAATCATAACTGCTTGTGCAGGACCGAGTGAGCTCATACTTTTAATAACAGTGTAGGTAATAAGTGCGCCCAGAATACCACCAAGAAGCATATACTTGTTATCAATTCTCATCAGTGCACCAAAGCTGCTGTCACGTCCTGTGTAAAACCATGCAGCAACACAGAATAAGAAGGCTGTCAGCTGAACAAACGCAGCAGAAACCCAGATTGATGTCTGTTTTGTTACACCCTCGTTAAATACGCCCTGAACACTCATAAGAGCTCCTGAAAGAATAGCTGTAATAATCGCAATCATTAAATCACCTTAAAAGTTATTTTATGATAGTATGTGTAGATAGTTTTATAATATAAAAATAGAGTTCTCTGGGTTTACAGAGAACTCACATTGTTATTCGGGTATTTTGCAAACATCAATCCACTCAATGAAGTCGGAATATTTTTCCAATTCTTCAGGTGTCAGCTCAATTGCACTGTTGCTGCTACCGCAAGCCGGGAAAACTGATGTGAAGCGTTTGAGGGAATCATCAAGATAAACCTTCACGCCATCGTTGATTGCGAAAGGACATACACCTCCGATGGCGTGTCCGATTTTTTCAACAACCTCATCGGGTGAGAGCATTTTTGCCTTTGCACCGAAATAGGCCTTGTATTTCTTATTGTCAATTTTAGCATCGCCCGCCGCAACAATAAGAATTGATGACTCTCCGACCATAAATGAAAGTGTTTTGGCGATTCTGCAAGGCTCGGTGTTAAGTGCCTTGGCTGCAAGCTCAACAGTTGCACTTGAGACGGGAAATTCCATAACCCTATCTTCTATTCCCAGATTTCTGAAATATTCTTTTACTTTTTCAATAGCCATATTAAACCTCCGTAAGCAACTAAAAAATATTAATGCAAAAATAATACTGAAACAATCACAAATCAAATCTCAGGTAAATGAGATTATCCATAGGGCTGTTGTTGTAGCTGGGGATATCATAAAACCCAAGACTTTTATAAAGCCTGATTGCGTCGTCAAGAAAGGGGAGCGTGTCAAGAAGAATAGCTGAATAGCCGATTTCGGAAGCATCTGTGATTATTCGTTTTACAAGAATTGTTCCTAGACCATGTTTTCTGAATTTCGGGCGTATATAAAGTCTTTTCATTTCGCAGTAAAAATCATCAATTCTTCTCAGTGCTATGCAGCCTGCAACCTCGTTGTCGCAGAAAATCAAATGAAGCTTCCCATATGGTAAACCATATTTCTCTTCAAGATTCTGCAACTCGTTATCATAATTCTGAAGGGCAAGATAATCTGCAAAATCACTATCATTAGAAACAAGCATATGGGTATATTCGCCAAATAAAGCCTTGATCTCTGCCTTGTGCTTCAGACCGTCAACGATTCTTATTTCCATTTGCTCACCTCTTTCGATGAATTATAGCATAAATGAACACGTGATTCAATGAGTATTTATCTCTTTGTAGTATGACACCAAGAGGCATGCACACCCATAAATAAAACCGATGGTTTTTTCCATCGGTTTTATATCTTTTAGTTTTTGCTGAAGTGTAGCGCCTTCATGCCTTCAACCTCATCACATATTGCCTTGAGATTACAGGTGTCGCAATCAAAATTTACACTGTTCATAATGTGATTGAGGGCTTGTGTTATGTCGTGGTTTTTTTCGGCAATTGCTTCGGTTTTATTGTAATCCACACCTTTTTCGGTAATAAATAAAACCGTAACTCCCTTAACTGCAGAAATTTCTTTGTACTTTTCAATCATCAAAGAGCCGATTTTTTGAAAAGTCAAATCAGCTTTTAAAGCTTCTTTTGAAACGCGCACGGACTCTTTGTGTGAGCGTGAGGTGCTTCTCATCATATAACCATCGGGAAATGTATGGTATTTCACATAGTCAATCTTTTTAATCAGGTTATATGCTTTCTGCTCATCATCGCTGTCTTCAATTTGTACAAGGCAAATTCGTGCGAATCTACGGTTATCGGTAATGGTGTCAAGGTCATTTCCTACAACAACTATTCCATCGGAAACGGGAGAAGAGGTAACAAGATTGAATCCTACACCATCAAGCTCGTACGCTGTGTCACGGCGCATTATCACCTGAGCCTGCTGTACATCCTGCCAGGGCTCGCAAGGGGCGATTTCTTTATGGGGGAAAGGTGCAATTAACTTTTGGGCTTCATCAATCAAGGAATCAAAGAATTTCATCAGAGCTTTTTATCCCTTTTCATTTTATCATAGTGTTTTCCCAGAAGGTCATAAACCTTGCGAATAAGCTTCATATCAAGATTAAAGAAATAGACTATAAAAGTAAGAATAAAAAGAGAAAGGATGACGCCAAGAATTATTAAAATAATGTTCATGTCATTTATCCAATCCTTTCTGTCTTGCGTATTCAGCAGCTCCCAATGCGCCCATAAGCTGTGGGTCGGTTGAAAGCTCAACAACCTTGATTTTAAGCACCTTTTCAATAGCCTTCTTGAGGCCGTCGTTTTTCGCACATCCTCCTGTAAGTGTAATGCTGTCTGTTGCTCCTGCTTTTTTAGCCATAACGAAGCATCTCTTTGCAACGGCAAGCTGAATGCCTGCAGCAATTTCATCCATAGGCTTTCCTTCACCAACAAGCGAGATAACCTCACTTTCAGCAAAAACAGTGCACTGTGCAGTGATCGGGATTGTGTTTTTTGCCTGAAGAGAAAGCTTTGAAAATTCCGGAAGAGTCATTTCAAAGGCGTTTGCCATAGCTTCATAGAATCTGCCTGTACCTGCAGCACATTTGTCATTCATTGCAAAGTTTTTAACAGTGCCATCGGTATCAATTGAAATACCCTTAACATCCTGTCCGCCGATATCAATGATTGCTTTGACCTCGGGATTTGTAACATGAACACCCATGGCGTGGCAGCTGATTTCTGAAATGTTTTCATCAGCAAAGGGTACCTTGTTTCTTCCGTAGCCTGTACCGATAAGATATGTCAATTCCTCCGCAGAGTTAAGTCCATCTACCTGAGCAACAGCATCCGAAAGTGCTATTTCAGCACTTGCAACGGGATTGATTTTACTTCTGTTTGTAACACGGGCAACGATTTTGCCATCCTCGTCAAGAATGACGCATTTTGTGTATGTTGAGCCAACATCACAACCACCAAAATATTTCATAAATCCTTCTCCTTTACCAAGCTAAGTCGTCTTCAAAATCAACAAGTGTGGGGTCAAGCGGTTCTTCCTGAAGAACGGTTTGCATATATTTGTTGACCTGGTCACGCATTTCTCTTCTTGAAATTGTTCTTGGGTCCATAAGGTCCTGCTTGACCCAGATGAAATTGATGTTTCGTTCTCTTGCCTGATCATCAAATATACCTGCAAGACCATCCATGCCCTTGCAGGAAATCTGGTCATACATAATAACTGTATCGGCATCGTATTCTTCAACTATACGCCAAAGCTCATCAACAACATTTTTGTAGCCACCCTTTGTGTGCTTACGCATTATTGAACGCTGGTATGTTTTTGCAACATCCTTGAGAGCCTGCTCCTTATCCTCGGTGTTGTATTTGATATAGGAAATCATTGTTTCCATATCCATAACAACATTCAGACCCCAACAGTTTTCGAGCCAGTTTGCGAAGCTTGTGTAATAGTTTGCAGGAC
>JAFODQ010000002.1 GCA_017380615.1 Clostridia bacterium
CAGGCGTAAGCCTCTTCAATCTGACATAGCTGAAAATACAGCTACCTTCACAGTAAATGGTCTGTGAAGGCAGGTTTTCGCAAAATTATTTACTTTTTTACCATAATTTTTAAGATTCAGCTGAAGAGCGCAGGCTTGAAATTCGATGGCGTATGCGATACACCGAAAAGCAATCTGCTCACCTCTTCAATCAACCCTCAGCTGTGTAATAATTTTCGAGATTTTGGATGAAGAGCGCAGGTTTGAAATTCGAAGGCGTATGCGATACGCCGAGAATAAAAACCAAGCTATTCGCCAAAGCTCGGAAATTATTTTACGATTTTAGTGCCGTCAAATACTATTACCCCATGTCCGTGACCCGTTTTATTACCATCAAGAACAAATTTCTTGAATGCTCGGCGCATTGATGTGTCTTCGGGCCATTTCTTCGGGTTCTTGTAGCCCCATTTTGCGAAGATTCTCCATGCATCGTTGAACTTATCGCGAGGCTCACTGCTTACGATTTCAAAATCATTGATAAACTTAACTGTATTTGAGTTTTCGGGAAGGAAGGTTTTGTAATCCTCGTAGATAAGCCATGAGCCGCACTCAAAGATGATGTTACCATCCTCTCTTATTTCATCCTTAAAGAATTCATAAGCCTTCTTATACGCATCAAGTCTTACCTCATCTGTGAGAGGTACACCTGATGATGGAATATGGAAGCCGACTGTCTTGTCGCCCTTCTTAATGGTAACTCCTGCTGATGTGGTGAAATCATCGTGATTCCATTCATTGTGCTCAAACTGGAATCTGCCGAGAGCAAATCTGTTAAGGCAGATGAAGCCTGAATTCCAGCCTGCAACAAAGGTGCCATAGCACTCCTTACACTCAACACACTCTTTGAATTTATACTTAAGGTCGTTTACACTTTCCCAGAAAATCTCTTCAGAAATCCCCTGCTCTCTGTATCTTGCAAGTACATCCTCGGTGAGGCTGATGAGAAGCACCATGTGAAGTGAATAATTCTTTATATGATAAAGAACAGCAAGCTTATTGAGCTTTTTGAGGGCTTCATCAAGTCTGCCGTGCTCGTGATTGAGCACAAGATTTCTTGCTTCTTCAAACCTTGCAGAGAAAAACTGACTGTCTTCAATTCTCTTTGCGATTTTCTCAAAAAGAATCACTGCCTCTGCAGGGAACTCCAATCTTTTCTCAACCTCTTTAAAATGCTCTGTTAATACCTTCATTTTTATACCCCTTTAGTTTTTAAGACTATTAAGCGGTGCAGGAATTCTTCCTCCACGGTTAATGAAATCAGCGCTGCCTTCATTGTGCACAGGCATAACCGGTGCTGTGCCTAAAAGACCACCCATTTCAATTGAATCACCAACGGTTTTACCCGGTGCAGGAATGATTCTCACAGCGGTTGTTTTATTGTTTATCATACCTATTGCAGCTTCATCAGCAATGATTGCTGAAATCGTTTCGGCTGTGGTGTCGCCGGGTACAGCAATCATATCAAGTCCGACAGAGCAAACGCAGGTCATTGCTTCAAGCTTATCAAGAGTGAGCACACCCTTTTCTGCAGCTGCAATCATGCCTTCATCTTCAGACACGGGAATAAATGCACCTGAAAGTCCACCCACATGAGAGGATGCCATTACGCCACCCTTCTTGACAGCATCGTTAAGCATTGCAAGAGCAGCAGTTGTTCCGTGAGTGCCACAGACCTCAACACCGATTTCTTCAAGAATTCGAGCAACGGAGTCTCCTGTGGCAGGGGTTGGAGCAAGGCTCAGGTCAACAATACCGAACTCTGCGCCAAGTCTCTTTGATGCTTCACTTGCCATGAGCTGACCCATTCTTGTAATCTTAAAGGCTGTTTTCTTGATAGTTTCAGCCACAACATCGAAGCTTTCACCCTTCACGCCCTTGAGAGCATTGTAAACAACGCCTGGTCCTGAAACACCAACGTTAATTGCACACTCAGGCTCACCAACACCGTGGAATGCACCTGCCATAAAGGGATTATCCTCAACGGCGTTACAGAAAACCACAAGCTTTGCACAGCCAAAGCCATCGTTATCACGGGTGATGTGAGCTGTCTTCTTTATAATCTGACCCATAAGCTTTACAGCATCCATATTGATGCCTGCTCTCGTGGAGCCGACATTTACAGATGAGCAAACGAAATCTGTTGTTGCGAGAGCTTCGGGAATTGAATTGATGAGCCTTCTGTCACCAATTGTGAAGCCCTTCTGCACAAGCGCAGAAAAGCCACCGATAAAGTTAACACCACACTGCTTTGCTGCAGCATCCATTGCCCTTGCAAAAACAGAATAATCCTCTGTTTCGCAGCTTTCTGCAGCAATGGCAATTGGTGTTACGGAAATTCTCTTATTGATAATGGGAATGCCCATTTCTTTCTCTAAATCCTCGCCTGTTTTAACAAGGTTCTCAGCATATCTTGTGATTTTGTCATACATCTTACGGGCGCAGATTTCTGCATCAGGATGTGCACAATCACGCAGCGAGATACCCATTGTGATTGTACGGATATCAAGATGCTGATTATCTATCATGCTGAGGGTTTCTAAAATTTCTCTTTGATTTAACATATGGCACCTCAGATTTTATGCATAGCATCAAAAATTTCTTCGCGTTGAATACGGATGCTCACCCCAAGATTTTCACCACAGGCTGAAAGCGAATCCACAATCTTGTCATATTCAACATTTGCCTTTGAAATATCAACAAGCATATTCATTGTGAAAATATCGTTGTGTAAAACGGTCTGGCTGATGTCAAGGATATTTACATTTAGCTTGTGAAGCTCAACGCAAACACCTGCCATGATACCAACCTTATCCTTACCGACAACAGTTATAACAGCATTCATAATTAAAACCTCTTTTTAAAATTATCGAATATCAATTTATTTTATCACACCATTTTAAATAATACAATAATATTATAAAGAAAAACCCTTTGAAATAAATCAAAGGGTTTGGGATTATGTTAATTTTATTTGCCGATAAGCTCCCAAAGGATTCTGAAGAGAGGAAGCTCTGCAAGGAATTTTACAATTGTGTCAGGAATGAAGCTTGCAAGAAGCCAGAAATCCTTAGCATCTGTATTATTTTCATACTCAGGTGCACCGTCATAATCAAGAAGGAATGCCTGAGTGTATGTGATACCGCCTTCACCGAAGATTTCAGCTCTTACATAGCTGCCGATATCCTCGCTGTAATCGTCAAGAGCAAGCTCGTTGCCCCAGGCAATTGTTTTGCCATTTGAAATCCAACGAACACACCACTCACCTGAAACATCAAGAGAAATTGTGTCTGATGAATCGTCAACTGTAACACTGTTAACAAACGGAGCTTCTGTTACATAGTCAGCTTCATACTTTGCGTTATAGTTGTCTTCCTGTCTTGTGAGAACATCTGCCATTGCAGCCTGTGCATCTGCAGAGCCGTTTTCAAGAAGATAATCAGCATAAATAACAAGCTCATCATGGTTGCCAAGGCAACGGGAAGCTGCAAAGAATGCACCCTGTGACATACAGCTCTTAAGGTTTTCAGATGTGTTTGCCGGCATAGGCATTCTTGTGTAGCCTGTGTATGCAGCACCTGTGGAGTGAGCGTCACTTGTTGCAATGGCTGAAACATTTCTGCCTGCAGGAGCAAGGTCCATAAGCATAATATCCCAGAGCTTTCTGTCGAAGCGTGTTCTTGAATCGCCCTTTGAGTTGATATCAATACCGATACATGACGGATACTCTAAAAGAAGATTTTCAAACTTTGTGATGTAGTAATCATAGCTTTCATCGTAAGCGTCTGCTGTGAAATCCTCATCACGGGCATTTGTGTATTCACCCGGATGGTTGATAACGGAAAGACCACCAAGCTCATCAACAGCCTTGATTGGTGTTTCGTAATCACTTGTGCCACCGACAAGACCATGGCCATAGTCAACAAACCATGAGTTTACATGAGCATTGTTAAGAGATGTGGGGTTGTTTTCAATAGCATAGGGAACGCGAAGCATCTTCTGTCCCTGAGAGCCGTCCTCATAAGACTGAACATAGTAATCATCGCCATTTTCATTGATAACACTGTAGTTATCTCCATCAAAGGTGAGACCATTCTGCTCAAGTGCCACAATTTCTGCATTCGGGTCACGAAGCTGAACAAAGAACTTGAGTCCATAGATAACATCCTGAGCATCTGTCCATGTTCTGCTTGTGAGACCGTGGTCCGAAACTGCATAGATATCAAAACCATAGTCATAGTTGGTTTCGATCATATCCTTGAGTGTATCGTGACCATCGGATGCTGTTGTGTGAGTATGAAGATCAGCCTTGTACTGCTCCCAGCTCCAATCAACATTTGCATAAGGGTTGGTGATTTTATAGTCAACATCTGTTGCAGCGAAGGCCACTGTTGAAAGTGAGCCAACAAGCAATGCAACAACACAAAGTACACTTAAAAGCTTTCTTGTTTGCCTCATTGTTCTACCATCCTTTCATAGGACGAAATAAGTTACCCCAAAGGATAACTTATTTCTGTAAGGTATTATTTTTTACTTATGCACATTCTTCAAGAAGAGTGAGGAATGCGTTAACGAAGGTTGAACCTGCAGTTGTGCTGATAACGTTAACCTCTTCGTTTTCAGAAAGAAGTGAGTGATACTCATTGTCACGGAGCACATAACCTGACTGGTCGTTACAAAGACCGAACACCATAACGTTTTCACAGTCTGTAACCTCGCAGAGAGGAGGAAGCTCCCACTTGCCGCCCATCCAAGAAGCATCGCCTGATTCAGGACCACCGTAGATAAGAGCAGGATCAAATTCACCCGGGCAAAGGAACACTGCAACCTCGTTACCGATTTCTGCGTAACCGATTTCTGTTACAAGCTGATAGCCATCGCCATTCTTAACAATTACAGAATTGAGAACATCCTCACGAGCTGCAAGAGTAAGAATCTGGTTTGTAACATTAAGCTTAACTTCCTTCATCGCAATGTTGAGGACAGGAGCAAGCTCTTTGTCGTTCTTGATGTTCATAAGCTCTTTAGCAAGAGTCTTACCGTATGACAATGCTGTTTCGTTATCTGTGCCTGTCTCACTGAGAGAATTCCAGTTATCAACAGTCTTGATATAGTCCTTAGCATCCTCTGTTGTGTATGTGCTGCCCTCTGCATCATCTGCAGCAGTTGCGATACAACCGTTAGGACAAGCAATCTTGTATGTACCGTTTTCATCAGCAGGCTTTGTGATAACAGGAACCTCACCACAATCTGCACAGATATCAACAGTTCTCATACCGATAGCAAGCTCTGCACCCTGAACATAAACAAGGTTGATGCCGTCTGCTTCCTTGAGTTCTCTCTCAAGATAAATCGGGAAGTCACCTGAAAGGATGTCACCACCTGCGCCATAGCTCATAAGGTGAATACCTGCTTCAACAACCCAGATTTCTGCTGTGTTGTCATCCGGCTGGAAACGGAGTCTGTGAATGTTTCCGTCAAACGCCTGTGGATCACGCTTATCTCTGATGTAATCGGAGATATCTGTTGTGCCGTAGGAAAGTGTGCCTTCCTTCATTGTTGCAACAGCCTTCTTCATGCAGAAAACAGTTTTCTCAAAGAGGTTTTCCATAAACACCTGGTTGAGCTTAACCTTTGAGCCTTCAAGCATACCACCTGATGCAGCGTTGCTTGAGTTGAAGATGAGAGCCTGTGCAAGAGGAACGTTCATGCCGAGAGTGTCGATACATGAATGCTGATGAAGAACGGAAACGTTAACACCTGTAACATTGTTTGCCTCTGCAAAGTCGCTGAATCTTTCACGGATTGTCTGAACGTCGCGACGAGCAAGACCGAAGCCGTCAACAACAGCATGAACAAGTGTGCCGCCAACACCGTCTGACAATGCGTAAACGCGAACTCTCTGGTCATCCTCAACCTTTGAAGGAACACGACCTGCAATTGGCTCAAGAGAGCCTGCAAGGTAGAAATCACCGTTCATTGGTGCGATTCCTTCAAGAAGAGATGCACTTGCATAGCCCATGCTCCACTTTGCGGCAGGATCAACAGCTTCGTTGAAATCCGTGTCGCCCTCATAGAAGTTTTCGGGCACATACTCTTCTGTTGTGCTCCAGCTGTCTTCATAGCCGGGCCAGAACATATTGAGATATTTGAGAATTACTGAAATAAGCTTATCAAGAATGAGGTTGAAAATATTTCCACCATCAATTGCTGCTGTTGTGAACTCAAGATTTGCAGCTCCAACCGGTACAGCAATCACTGATAAAGCAAGGATAAGTGACAGAACAACTGCCAATATCTTTTTGGACATAGGATACTCCTCCTTTTAATTATACATCTTAATTATATATATTTTTCCGGAATAATCAATACAAAATTATGCTTTAATCTCTTCTTTGGTATTTTTGTCCAATTCATCTGCGATTATTTTGTTGACATTGTTATCATTTTTGTGTCTGTATGGGTGAATTTTAAGGATGATATACATAATCACAGCACCAATTGCATTGAGAATTGTGTCCGCCATGGTATCCATAATGGCAAATCTTGCATGAAGCCTTTCAGGCTCAAGAGGAATGAGCATAAACACATTTTCAAGGCCGCCCGCCTCTTCAATTGCTTTTTCAAGGCTCCAGTGCTGCGCATCACCACCAAACCACTGATCAAAAACAAACTCAAAAATCTCCCAGCCTGTTGAAAACGCAAAAGCAATACCCAGCGCCGCAAGAGCCGCAATCTTTGGCGAGCAATGCTGCTTGTCTCTGAGCTGCATTGCACACACAAGCTCATAGCCCATGAACACAGCAACCATACAGCCGAGCATATGAAGCACCTTATCATACATCGGAATAAGATAATAGAAATTAAGGAATGCTCCTCCGAAGGAGGCAAGGAAGAAGCTCATTATTGTGAAATTCTGGAAGGTTGATGAGAAATTCCTGAAGAAGGTTTTTTTGGGGAACATCTGAAAAATCTCAAAAGCGAACATGCCCAAAAGGTTTGCAGCCATCTGAAGCGGCTGATACATACCGAGGGAGTCTGATTCAAACAGACGAAGGATAATTCCGCCAATCATGAGAAGTCTGAGAATCCACCAATAAACAAGCTGCCAGGGCTTGCACATTCCAACAACTCTTTTGAAATATTCTTTTATCATAATAATCGATCCTTTCACTTTGGACAGTTACAGTAATGTTAGCATATCATAACGGTTTTTATTTTCTGTTTTGGAATATAAACAATTTATTATATTTTTTGCTGTCTTAATATTGAAAATTTCATAAATCCCCTGTATAATGTAGTGTGGAAATAAAGGAGTGTGTTAAATGGCTAAAAGAAACGACTACATCTCTTGGGATGAATTTTTCATGGGTGCAGCAATGCTCTGTGCCAAAAGAAGTAAGGACCCTAACACACAGGTCGGTGCTTGCATCGTGAACAATGAAAACAGAATTCTTTCAGTTGGCTACAACGGCTTCCCATCAGGCTGTGACGACGATGTCTTCCCCTGGGACCGAAGTGGTGATGACTCCTACGACACAAAATATCCTTATGTGTGCCACGCAGAGCTTAATGCAATCCTCAATTGCAGAGGAAGAAGCCTTGCAGGCAGCAGAATCTATGTTGCTCTTTTCCCCTGCAACGAATGTGCAAAGGCAATCATCCAGAGCGGCATAAAGGAAGTTGTTTACCTTTCAGATAAATATGCAGACACCTCTTCCACAAGAGCTTCAAAACGTATGTTTGACGCTGCAGGTGTTAAATACACTCACCTGAAGCCTCAGAAGGACGAAATTGTTCTTGATTTAAGAGAAGAAAACGTTTAAAATCAACACCCTGCTATCGGGGTACCTGATTTGTTTTAAATAAAATTTATATATAGGAGTGTTTAAAATGCCTTTAGTTAACGCAAAAGACATGCTCACAAAAGCAAAAGCAGGCCACTATGCTGTTGGTCAGTTCAACATCAACAACCTTGAGTGGACAAAATCAATCCTTCTTACAGCACAGGAAATGAACTCACCGGTTATTCTCGGTGTTTCAGAGGGTGCAGGTAAGTACATGTGTGGCTTCAAAACAGTTGCAAATATGGTTAAGGCTATGATCGATGACCTTAAGATTACTGTTCCTGTTGCTCTTCACCTTGACCACGGTTCATATGAAGGTGCAAAGGCTTGTATCGAAGCAGGCTTCTCATCAATCATGTTCGACGGCTCACACTATCCAATCGACGAAAACATCGCAAAGACAAAGGAGCTCGTTGCTATCTGTGAAGAGCTTGGTCTCTCTCTTGAAGCAGAGGTTGGCTCAATCGGTGGCGAGGAAGACGGCGTTATCGGTGCCGGCGAATGTGCAGATCCTGATGAGTGCAAAATGATTGCAGACCTTGGCGTTACAATGCTTGCTGCAGGTATCGGTAACATCCACGGTAAGTATCCTGAAAACTGGGCAGGTCTTTCATTTGAGACTCTTGCAGCTGTTCAGGAAAAGACCGGCACAATGCCACTCGTTCTTCACGGTGGTACAGGTATCCCTGCAGAAATGGTTAAGAAGGCTATCACTCTTGGTGTTTCAAAGATCAATGTTAACACAGAGTGCCAGCTCGCTTTCCAGGAAGCAACAAGAAAGTACATCGAAGCAGGCAAGGACCTTGAGGGCAAGGGCTTCGACCCAAGAAAGCTTCTCGCACCAGGCTGCGAAGCAATCAAGGAAACTGTTCGTGAAAAGATCGAGCTCTTCGGCTCAAAGGACAAAGCGTAAGAAAACTCCCCGTAGTGTTCCGGCACTACGGGGTTTTGATTTAAAATACAAAATATATTTATTGCATCGACGACAACAACGGCGGAAGTATAAAAATAAAATACGAACGCCCCTCAGATGCCCACGAGTACGACAAAAACTTTGAAATACTCGCCTCGATGTTTAAGGTAAAATGATAAAAGCCTCCTGCACGTGTGCAGGAGGTTTTTAAAATGCAAAATTCAAAATGCAGAATGCAAAATTATCGGGGCACAAGTTCCGAATTATATATATTAACTCCTTGTATCATTTCCCATATTTTGAATTGATTTGTTGTATAGCTTTTGTATGTTTTTCGTTTTCATAATTAATTTCCAAATTCTTTTTATGCTGTAGATTTTTTAATTCTTTTTCCCTTTGCTCTGCGTTTACTGCATATTCGTAACTTATACTCAATTCGGATAAACGAGCATAATCTTGTTCTAATTCAGCTTCTAAAGCACGAATTTCCCTTGCGTACATATTTGAGGTATCCATTTTCCACAATGCCAGTTTTTTCTCTTTTTGTAAAATTTTTTCCTCCAAAGCAGAAATTTGACTTGGATAACTCGATGATGCTGCATACCCACAATAACTTCTATAAAAATTTATCCAATATTCACAATCATCTATATCTATTTCATATTTGCTCTCAATTAATTCAAGCTCGTCTTTATGTCTTTGGTTTTCTTTTGTTATTTCTTCCTGGTATGCAGTTGCGTTGTTCTTATTTGTAGTTGAAGGCTTGGGTGTCTTTGAGGGCGATGAATCTTTTAATGGGCTTGTGTTTTCATAAGCATATGTAGTTGTATAAACGTCTGACCTTGTTGGTTGAGGAGCGAACAAAGTTGTATAGTTCTGCACATCATACGCATCCGGCACCATACCTTCCGGATATTCATTAGCATTTGTTTCGACTATGCTAAATTCACTGCAAGCTTCAGTTCCTTCTGTTGTAAACAAAGTCTGTAATGGGGTTTTCATAGCAAATTTAATAACACCAATTATTGCTACCCATAAAAGCACAGTCGGAATTGCCACCACAAAAAAAGACCCAATTTTTTTCACTCTTTTTTTTCGCTTTATTCTTGATTTTTGCTTTTCATCAGAGTAAAGTTCAGAATGACAAAACATACATTCCAAAGAATCTTTGTTTATTACTGGTTTGCCACATTTAGGACAGTTCATTTTTATCCTTCCTTTCGCCTTTTCTTCTATTTTACTCAATTTTGAGTATTTGTCAATTCGATAAACTCTCCGTGATAGAATATATTTACATACTATAACGTAGGAGGGATTTGCCTTGGATTGCCGTGAAATTATTCATTCCTAATTATAATCGGCTTTAGCCCCTTTAATTAAGCATTACGAATTACGCATAAAAAAACCTCGCAAACGCGAGGTTTTTCCTTTATCCTTCATACTCAAAAACAGTATCGTATGTGCCATCTTCAAACTCATATTCTTCATTATCAAGATAGAGTGTGGCGTGACAGCCCTTGGGAATTGTGAAGGTAAACCTGCACTCATTTCCGTTGCCTGTATATTCCCAACCGGAAACAACCTCACCATAAGGTGTGATGATTCTTGCCTTTGCATAGCCCAATTCCTTTATAGGAAGCGGCTTGAAGATGATGTGCTTGTAGCCCGGCTCGTTGATATCGCTGTCAATACCTGCAACTGTTGTGTAAAGCCAATCACCCACAGAACCGTAAGCATAGTGGTTAAAGGAGTTCATGTCAGGCGTTGCAAAGGAGCCGTCTCTCTTTGCGCCATCCCAACGCTCCCACATGGTTGTTGCACCCTTTGTAACGGGGAAAAGCCATGATGGGAAATCCTCCTTGAGAAGAAGCTTATACGCAACATCCTCTCTGCCGATTTTTGTGAGAGCATGAAGAAGATATGGTGTTCCCACAAAGCCCGTTTTAAGGTGTCCGCATGCCTCAATATCATCCACAAGCTTTTTGCCCTCGCGCTGAATATCATCTGTCAGGTCAAAATAGATGGCAAGAACGTTTGCTGTCTGTGTTTCGTGCTGAGGCTTACCTGAATTGAGATATGTTTTTCTATACTGCTCAATGGTTAATTTGTAAAGCTCCTCAAAGTAAGACATATCCTCACCGATTGCCTTACCCATTTCAATGAAGAGTCTGTTTGAATATGCAAGATAAGCTGTGGCAATAAGGTTATCGTCAGTGAAGCCGCCTGTTGCCTCCTCACCTGCATCAAGTGAAAGCCAGTCTCCGAAGTGGTGGTCGTGAAGGTCATTAAGACCTCTGACGCTACCCTTTGATTCCATGAAGAGAATCCACTTCTTCATTGATTCGAACTGATCTTTTATAATCTGTGTGTTGCCGTATGTTCTGTAAATCCAGTATGGCACAACAATACCTGCATCTGCCCATGCAGCAGATCCACAGGATTCCCAACCGTAGATATCGGGGCAGATGTCTGTATATTCACCATTTGCACGCTGGTCAAGAGCAAGATCGTGCACCCATTTCACAAGAAATTTTTCAGCACGATAGTTGATTGTGGCAGTGCGTGAGAAAACCTGAATGTCACCTGTCCAGCCAAAGCGCTCATCACGCTGGTTGCAGTCTGTGGGGATATCAAGGAAATTACCTCTCTGACCCCAGACAATGTTTTCATAGAGCTGCTGCACAAGGTCGTGACCGCAAGCGAAATAGCCTGTTCTCTTCATATTTGAAAAAACAACCACTGCCACGAAATTTTCAAGGTCAACATCCTTTTTCTCAAAGCCCTCAAGCTTAATGTATCTGAAGCCCTGATATGAGAAGGTCGGCTTGAATTTGTGCTCATTCCCGTCTGAAATAACCTTAACCTGCGCCTTGGCGCCTCTTAAATTATCGGTATAGAAATTCCCGTCCTTATCAAGAACCTCTGCGTGAGAAAGGGTGAATTCCTGACCTTTTTTTGCAGGAACAAGCCACTCAACATAGCCGGTGAGATTCTGACCAAAGTCAATAACGGTCTCCCCTTTCGGAGTGGTAATAAGCTTTATTGCCTCAAGCCTTGCCATCTCACGAACCTCTTCGCCCTCGGTAGGCACGAGGATATCGGTGCTGATATCATCAAGAACCTTAACGGGGAAAAGCTCATCTGTGTTTGCAGTATAATCAACAGTTTCACCGTTATAAACATGGGAGTAGATTATGTTGCTTTTTGCACATTGCCATGTGTCATCTGTTGGAATCAGCTCCTCAGTGCCATCGGCATATTCTATCCTCAGAGCAGCAATAAGAGCCTCTTCTCTGCAGGTGATGCTCTCATAATTCTCGTGTGGATTGCCGTGGTATCTTCTTCCGTTGCCCAGAGCAATATCAAGAGTGTTGCACTCCTCAAGAAGATTTGTAACATCATATTCCTGATACTGAATTCTTTTACCGTATACGGTCCAGCCGGGTGCGAAAATGAATTTTCCCACTCTGCTGTTGTTGAAATATGCTTCATAAAAGCCAAGGGCTGAAACATAAAGAGTTGCCTTATCAACCTCTTTATCAAGCCACACAGTCCTTTTGAAAACGGGTCTGATTTCCCCGAAATCTGCACCCTGTCTTATAAACTTTGCATCTTTGATTGTTTTCATAAATCTGCTCCTTCTGTTGCAAAAAACAAATCTTGTGTTATAATGATTGTAATTTGTCGAAACGCAGTCGCGTTTCGCAAAAGCCGATTTTATCGGCTTTTAGCAAAATTGTTTTTTATAAATACAATTTTGCATTACACTCATTGAAAGGATTATAGTCGAATTTTCGAAGAAAATTC
>JAFODQ010000014.1 GCA_017380615.1 Clostridia bacterium
GACTTTTACAACAATGAAAGAATTCAACTTAAAACAAAACTGACTCCGCTTGAAAAACGAAATCAGTTTGTTGCTTAAATTTTAATTTTATCTACCATTATGGTCGTTTTTGTACTGTCCGCACAATTTGGGGCAGTTCATTTAACAGTCGGTCAAAAAATTTAATCTTCTAGATACCAAGGCTCATTGCCCATTGAGTCTGTTACTTTACCTGTGCCCTTTTCAACAAAAATGTCACCAATCAATTTATTGGGAGAGCCGTTTGCATTGAGTCGGAGTGTATATCTGAAGCCGTTTGCTGTTTCAGAAGATTCACTCGCTCTGATAAAGAGAGCACCCTCAGGGAAGCCCATGTAATCAGTGTAATGATCAATTATGATATCAACAGAATCCTTTGCTTCGTGATTTATGGGAAGAGTTATCATCTCGGTTGTTGTTTCTGCCGCTGAGGAAGCTTCCTCGGAAGTTTTTTCAGATGTTTCTTCTGTTTGTGATGATTCCGAAGCATCATCCTCATCATCAGATTCATTGTTTGAAAAGTCATCACGATTATCATCACTGTAACCGGCCTGGGTGTCAGTTGATGTAATTTCTCCACCAACAGGTTTATCATCGCTCAACGCCTTGAATGCAAAAATTGCGATTATAACAATTATGACAACAAGCATAACAAGGAGCGTTCTGTTAGCCTTTTTCTGCTGTGATTTTTTGCTATTGGATGGTCTTTTCTTTTTATTTTGTGCCATTTTATCACCTTCTTAAGATTGATATAATCATATCACAAATTTTTCGTTTATGCAAGAAAACAAGCTGTTAACATTAAATTAAATTTCTTTTAAAAAATTTTAAAAATTTTCAAATTTACTATTGACAATCGAGGAAAGTGATAGTATAATCCTATATGTTCTAGCGGGATAGTGTAACGGTAGCACGACAGACTCTGACTCTGTTTGTTGGGGTTCGAATCCCTATCCCGCTGCCAAAAATCCAAGTCAGCAGACTTGGATTTTTTTATTTTATTAAAAAATTTCAAAAGCCTGTCTGATAGCTTACAAACAAAAATCAATCAATATTTCCCTTGCGAACAAAACCATTATTGGTTATAATATTACCCAGCATATAGTCGGAGATGATTTTCACGAACAACAGCGATAAACATTATAAATTTATGACAGAAACACCTGTTTCCAAGCTGGTCATAAAGCTTGGTATTCCCACAACAATCAGCATGCTTGTCACAAACATTTACAACATGGCAGATACGTATTTCGTGGGTACACTTGGCACCAGCGCCAGTGGCGCAGTTGGTGTTGTTTTCGGATTAATGGCAATTATTCAGGCTTTCGGCTTCACTCTTGGTCATGGCGCAGGCAGCATAATATCAAGAAAGCTTGGTGCACACGAAAACGAGGATGCATCCCTTGTGGCATCTGCATCATTTTTTACATCACTCATAACAGGCTCAGCTCTTACTGTGATTGGAATAATATTTATTGAACCTTTGTTAATATTATTGGGTAGCACACCCACAATACTTCCCTTTGCAAAGGATTATGCTTTCTGGATTCTGTGTGCTTCACCCGTAACAATGGCAAGCTTTGTTATGAACAATATACTCCGATATGAAGGCAAAGCATCTCTTGCTATGATCGGTCTCACAACAGGTGGTATTCTTAACATTTTCGGTGACTGGTTTTTTATCAAAAAGCTTAACATGGGAATTGCCGGTGCCGGCATCGCAACAGCTACCTCACAGGCTATCAGCTTCTTTATACTGTTATTCATGTTTTTCAGCAAAAGCACACAGTGCAGACTTTCCTTGCGACTTTTCAAGCAGGGCATAAGCCACCTCAAACACATCATCCCCACGGGCTTCCCAAGCCTTATGAGGCAAGGCCTTTCAAGTATTTCAACCATGTTACTCAATAACCTTGCAGGTGGATACGGAGATGCTGCTGTTTCTGCTATGTCCATTGTTGGAAAAATCTGTTTCTTTATTTTCGCTGTTGGTCTTGGAATAGGACAAGGCTATCAGCCGGTATGCTCCTTTAATTACGGTGCAGGAAAATATTCCAGAGTAAAAAAGGGCTTCTTCTTTACATTAATTACAGGAGAAATCCTTTTAAGTATTCTTGCAATTGCAGGATTATTCGTAAGCGATCACCTTGTTGGTATATTCAGAGACGACCCCTTGGTTATTGAAATCGGCTCATTTGCACTTAAGGCACAGCTCATATCTCTATTCTTTCTTCCTCTTTCAATATGCATCAACATGACCTTCCAGAGCATCGGAAAAAACAAGTCCGCAACCTTTCTTTCTGCATTGAGAAGCGGTCTTGTGTTCATCCCGGTTATCATAACACTTTCAAAGGTTATGAACTTGACGGGTGTTCAGATTTCACAGACGGTTGCAGATATAATTACATTTGCAATAACTGTTCCGTTTACTATTGTTTTCTTTAAAAACTTACCAGCCGACACTACCCCTATAATTGACACAAAATAACTTATTTGTTATAATTATGCAATAAAAAAGAGAAAGTGAGGTCGTCGCCAATGAAAAAAAAGAATATTCTTTACCTTGATGTTCTCAGAATCATTGCAACTTTTGCTGTTATAGCAATTCATGTTGTTACGCTTTATTGGAACGACTACGATGTCAGCACTTATGAATGGGGTGCATTCAATGTTTTTGACAGCATATCGCGTTGGGCTGTCCCAATTTTCTGTATGATAAGCGGTTATCTTTTCCTCAACAACGAAAAGAAAATAAGCATAAGCAGTTTATTTACTAAAAACATTGCCAGAATGGTAATTACACTTCTCGTCTGGTCTGTATTTTATGCATTTTACAACTACGACCCCGAGGTGCTTGGCACAACAGAATTCATTAAAAAAATCTTTTCAGGTAGCTATCACACATGGTATATTCTTTTAGCTGCCGGCTTTTATGCATGCGTGCCTATATTCAGAAGAATAACATCATCAAAATCTGCAACACAATACTTCATCGCACTTTGTATTGCAATCACATTTATTCTTCCGAATCTTTCTCAATCACCTGATTTAGAGTGGATTCAAAGAAACCTCAGCAGAGCATTTCTTAATCTGACATTAGGTTACACACCATATTTCTTTATTGGTTATTATCTTGCAAAGTACGACATACCAAAGCTTCTCAAAGCTTTGATTTATATTGTGGGCCCTATTTCTTTCTTTGTTATAATCTTTGGCACACTTTCATATTCACAGGCAGCCGGTGAATTCGATGACAGATTCTATGTTTACAACTCAATTTGCGTGTTATTCCAGAGTTGCTTCGTTTTTCTTTTTGCTAAGGATTTCTGCAAAGGCATTGATTTATCACCAAAAGCACAAAAGGTATTTTCAACAATCTCCAAGCACACCTTTGGTGTTTATCTTATTCATGTATTCGTAATAGCAGAATTAGACAGACTCTTCTTAATAAACGCAGTTACCGTTAACCCATATATTGCAATCCCCGCTGTTATGATAATCACCTATGCTATTTCGGAAATTGTTTCGGCAATACTCAATTTCATTCCGATTGTTAAAAAATATATCGTTTAACAAAAGAAAACAAAATCCCGACTCAGAATGAGTCGGGATTTTTTATTGAAATCAATCAAGGAAATCACGGAGCTTCTTGGAGCGTGATGGATGACGAAGCTTGCGAAGTGCTTTTGCTTCAATCTGACGAATTCTTTCACGGGTAACATTGAATTCCTTACCAACCTCTTCAAGAGTTTTTGGGTTTCCGTCTTCAAGACCGTAACGAAGGCTCAAAACTCTTGCTTCACGAGGAGTGAGAGTTTTTAGAACCTCTGCGAGCTGCTCTCTCATGAGTGCCATTGAAGCAGCATCAACAGGTGCCTGTGCCTCATCATCAGGGATAAAGTCACCAAGATGGCTGTCTTCCTCTTCACCGATTGGTGTTTCAAGAGAAACAGGCTCCTGGGCAACTCTGAGGATTTCACGAACCTTATCAACAGGCATATCAAGCTTTT
Source organism: Clostridia bacterium (assembly GCA_017380615.1). Lineage (GTDB taxonomy): Bacteria > Bacillota > Clostridia > Oscillospirales > Acutalibacteraceae > DTU089. The sequence continues at coordinate 4,029 of JAFODQ010000014.1, forward strand.
CAGCTATTTCTTCAGCCGTGGGATCTCTTCCGTTTTCGTGAAGAAGCTGGCTATTTGTCTTCTTAACCTTATTGATTGTTTCAACCATATGAACAGGAATACGAATTGTTCTTGCCTGATCTGCAATAGCACGGGTAATTGCCTGACGAATCCACCATGTAGCATAAGTTGAGAACTTGAAGCCCTTTGTGTAATCGAACTTATCAACAGCCTTGATAAGACCAAGGTTACCCTCCTGAATAAGGTCAAGGAACTGCATACCTCTGCCCACATATCTCTTCGCAATGCTGACAACAAGACGGAGGTTTGCTTCTGACAAACGGCGCTTTGCCTCAGGATCATCTTCAGAAATTCTTATAGCAAGCTCAATTTCCTCTTCAGAGGTGAGAAGTGGAACTCTACCAATTTCCTTAAGATAAACTTTAACAGGGTCATCGATAGCAATTGCCTTTGCGTCGGTTGTGCCATCATCATCTCCTGTTGATTTTGTTGACTCAATGTCAAATGAAAGCGCATCAAGCATTTCATCACTGACTTCGTCAATAATTTCAATGTTGTTGCTTTCAATAAGCTCATAGAGCTTTTCAATATCGTCAACATCAAAGCCTTCAATTTCAAGAATGATGTTGTCGATTTCATGTGTTGCAAGCTTACCACTTATCTTACCCTTTTCGATAAGAGCCTTGATTTGCGGTTTCTTCTCCCAACCTTCCATTATAATCGCACCTTTCCACAAATGTATTTAAATTTAATTCTGACCATCTTTATTATTCAATGAACTGAAGAGAGCCAGGAAGCTATCATCACTCATATCTGAGGGTGACTGCCTATCTCTGTTTTTCTTTTCAGTTTCAAGAACACATAAACAATCTTCACATTCCTGCATCGTGTTAGAAATCATTGAAGCATTTGCAAGAAGCTTTGCAACTGCACTCATCTCCTCCTGAGTAAGAAACTGTGAGATATGCGATAAATCAACGCTTTCGCCATTTTCAAGACGAGAAGCGATAACCAAAAACAAACGGTTGTTTACTGCTGTAAAGAACAAGCCGGCACACAATCTCTCCTTGAGCTTGCTGTAAAAGCCCGGATTGTTGAGCAAGGTTAAAATAACAGTATCCTCTGCTTTGGTGACCTTTATATTCTTGAGGCGTTGAGGATCGATTGCCTTTTCAATGCTCTGAGCTGACTTTTGAGCCTCACTCAATCTTGCTTTAGCTTTTGCATTCTGATCTCTTTTGACAGCCTGAGCAATATGCTGCATTATAGCATCCTTGCTCACCTGAAGCTCATCTGCAAGCTTCATTGCATAGATATCTCTCTCCAGGGAATCGCACTTAGAAAGAAGCCTTGAGGCTTCACGAAGGAAATTAACCTTACCATCTGCAGTTTCGATAATATACTTGTCCCGGAGAAGAGAAAGCCTGTACTCAATATCATTATCAGCTTCACCGAGGAGCTTTGCAAACATCTCTTTGCCGTGGTCACGGATTATTTCATCCGGATCTTTACCACCTCGCAGACGAATAACCTTTGTGCGCACACCTGTTTTTGAAAACAGTAAAAGAGCTGCTCTTACAGCCTTCTGACCTGCTTCATCAGAGTCATAACACAGAGATACCTCATCAGCATAGCGGGATATAAGACTCACCTGCTCCGGTGTAAGGGCTGTGCCGAGACCCGCAACAGCATTCTCGAAGCCTGCAGCATGAAGAGCAATAACATCCATATAACCTTCACAAAGAATAATTTTTCTGTCATTGCCGTTTTTTGCAAAGTTCATCGCAAAAAGCTCATTACTCTTTTTATAAACAAGTGTATCCGATGTGTTGATATATTTTGGCTTTGAGTTATCAAGAACTCGTCCACCGAAAGCAACAACATTGCCGCGAACATCTATGACAGGAAACATCACCTTTGCTCTAAAAGCATCGTAATAATATTTCTTGCCGTTCTTTTCACTCATTCTCAACAGATTTGCAGCAACAAGCTCGTTTCTTTTAAAGCCCTTGGCTGTAAGGTGATTTTCAAGAGCATGCCAATCATCAGGTGCAGCACCCAGACCGAAATGCTTAATCATTTTGAGTGACATGCCTCTGCCTTCAAGATATCTGAGCTGAGCCTGTCCTTGTGATGTAAATAAGGTTTCGTGATAAAACCTTGCAGCCTCTCGATTGGCTTCATATATCCGACGACGCATATTTGCTGTGCTATCGTCATAATCAGCATCGGGCATTTTGATACCTGACCTGTCTGCAAGAAGCTTAACAGCCTCAATATAGTCAAGGTTTTCAATGTTTCTTATAAAACCGATTACATCGCCACCTGCACCACAACCGAAGCAATAATACGACGCAGTTTCGGGATAGACGGTGAAGGATGGTGTTTTTTCATTATGAAAAGGACACAAGCCAACAAGGTTGCGACCCCGACGGCGAAGCTCGATATAACTTGAAATAACAGATTCAATGTCATTGCTGTCACGCAAACGATCAATAAAATCATCAGTAAAACGCATTGCCAAGTTAATCATCTCCTTTTCATAATATTGTAACACCTACAATGTACCTTTTGTGGTATTGACAATCAGTCTATCCATGTTTTCGGGACAAATAAATCGTTGAATATTTTTAAAGAATAAGTATCTGTCATACCTGAAATGTAATCACAAGCGGCTCTTTCGGCACCTTCCCTCTTTGCTACTTCATAGTAAAAATCAGGCATACTACTAGGATTACGGGAAAAATATCTATAAAGCTCCTTGATCATGCTCTCAGCCTTCCCCTCTTCGCTTTTACAAACGGGGTTTGTGTACACATACTTGAACATAAAGGAATGGAGCTTTTCGTAAGCTTCAAAAACCTCATCTGACATTTTGATTTCATCAGTTGTGTTTTCAATGGTTGATTTAATAAGAGTGTTTATTCTGTCTGTTTTTGAAAAACCTAATACAAGACGGATATCAAGAGGAATGTCATCCTCGCTCATGACACCACCACGGCAAGCATCATCAATATCGTGGTTAATATAGGCGATTTTATCGCTGATTTTGACAATTCTGCCTTCGAGGGTATCCGCCTCCTTACCACGGGTATGACAAAGGATACCGTCACGGACCTCGTGAGTGAGGTTCAGACCTGCACCATTACGCTCAAGCTTATCCACAACACGAAGACTCTGTTCAAAATGAGTAAAGCCTTTTTCAAAAACAGTGTTCAAGGCTCTTTCACCGGCGTGACCGAAGGGAGTATGACCCAAATCGTGACCGAGGGCAATTGCCTCTGTCAAATCCTCATTAAGATTTAAAGAACGAGCAATAGTTCTTGCAATCTGTGACACCTCGAGGGTGTGAGTGAGACGAGTGCGATAGTGAACATTATCAGGTGCCAGAAAGACCTGGGTTTTGTCCTTAAGGCGTCTGAAAGCAGAGCAATGAAGAATTCTGTCTCTGTCTCGCTGATAAGCTGTACGAAGAGGACACTCCTCTTCATTAACCAGTCTGCCCTTTGTGTTTTCGCAAAGAGCTGCATATTCAGAAAAGGTTTCTCGTTCTCTTTTGAGAGTTCTTAATCTGATGCTGTCGTCCACTATAATCCCCTCCTATTATATAAATACTCCAATTTTAGAAAAAACCCTTTATTTTTCTACAAAAATTTTATTTTGCTGATATTATTTCATCAATTATGGCAAATTCAACCTTACCGTTTGTTATATCTTTAAGCTTTTTATCGAAGGCATTGAGCGTTTCCTTCTCAATTCTGAATGTAATATTGACACAATCCGTAAACTGTGTGTCGTCCATCACGCCACCAAGCTCTCTGACAAGGCTTTCAATTTTACCATAGAGATTATAATCGCAAGAGATATTAAGCACAAGCCACGGAACAAGGGTTATGATTCCCGCAGCATCCACAGCAAGCTTTGCACTGTGGCTATATGCTCTGACGAGACCACCACCGCCAAGAAGAATGCCTCCGAAATATCGTGTAACGACAACAACGCAGTCGGTTATTCCCTCCTGCGTGATAACATTTAATACCGGCATTCCTGCTGTGCCCTGTGGCTCTCCATCGTCCGAGAATCTTTTAATTGACCCTTCACGAAGAGAATATGCATAAACATTGTGTGTAGCATCCCAGTGCTTTTTGCGAATTTCTTCAATAAAAGCAAGGGCATCCTGCTCACATTTGATTGGCTTTGCATAACCGATAAATTTTGATTTTTTAACTATGTATTCTTCGGCAGCATACTGCCCCAGAGTGATATACGAATCCAACGGGAAGCACCTCCGTATAACGCAAAAAGCCGGTGATAACTCACCGGCTTACTAAGCATACAACTTACTTAGAGAGGTTATATTTCTTATTGAATCTGTCTACTCGTCCACCTGTGTCAACAAGCTTCTGCTTGCCTGTGAAGAATGGATGACATTTTGAGCAGATATCAACACGCATGCCGTCCTTTGTTGAAGCTGTTTCGAGCACAGCACCACATGCACATTTAACCTGAGTTGCGCCGTAATTTGGATGAAGTCCTTCTTTCATTTTGTTCACCTCTTTAAACTTGATAACACATTAGCAGAAGAATATTACCACAACGCCACCAAAAAAGCAATACTTTTTTAAAAAAAATTGCAATATTATTTATATTTTATTTCAATAACAAGGATTACTGCAAAAATAATATGTTTTTTTGTTAAAACAATTGATTTATCGCTTTTAAATGATAAAATGTTTATATAAATCTCAGGAGGAATGTGCTTGAAAAATAAAAACAAATTCAACTTTCTGTTAAGCTGCTCAGCCTATATGCTGACAATTGTGCTTGATCTTCTTTTCACATACATTGCAACACCAAACCTTCTGCTTGAGGGTAACCCGCTGTATAACCAGACAAACTTCGGTTGGACAGGTTTAATTGCAATAAATGTGATAACTTATGTCGGCTATGTTGCAATGGCGTGGTATGCTTTCCTGAAATACAAACCACCAATAACAAATGAAACGGATATGAAGCGATATCTTGCATTTATAAACTATGGCGATGCAGATAAATATGTGCCAATGATGTGGAAGCTCCCCAAGCACTGGGGGCCACAGACTGCTTGTCTTTGCTGGTCGGTGGTGTGTGTTCTCCCCTTCTGCAGAATGATAATTGTGCTTGAATGGTTTTTAATGATATTGAGAATAAGAAACCCACTGACAGAAACCTTCTTCACCATTGTTTCACTTTTCCCAATGGGACGAATTGATATTGTGCTGGCTGTAATTGGTGCATGGGCATTATCCTTTGTGTGGATACAAAAAGAATTCAAAAATAATCTTGCAGAAATCAAGAGACGGAATCAAAGCTGATTCCGTCTCTTTCACTTAGAGATTTTAATCCCAGAGCCTTTCGGGATACTCACCACTCTCAACGAGTGCACTGATTGATTTTACAACATCCGGCTTATCTTCCTTGTATGTAACACCAAACCACTTATCTGCTGTTTCAAGAACATCCACAGCGCATTTACCTTCAGAAAGCAGATCTCGAACAAGGAACGGAAGGAAGAATTCAGACTTAAGAGGATTTGATGGAACCTCATTTTTAAGGAACTCAATGAAATATTTTTCAATCTCATTTAAGAATTCTGCGGGGAAGCCCCAGCAATTCATTGAACAAACTGCATTTTCAGGGAGCTCAACCCAGCTTTCCTCATCTTCTGTGTATGAAATTTTACCATCAACGCGTTTGATTTTTGTTCTTTCGACAACATCTATAAGCTTGTTATCATCATCAACATCACACACACCACGGGAAACAGTGCCATTATCAGTCAATGTGTTTTTAAGGAAATATGCTGACATTGCTGTGCTGTATTTTTCAGAAGTGAAATCAGCAGTATCCATCCATTCTGAAATATTCTTGAAAGCGCCCTTGCCATAAAAATCATCTGAATTGATTACCATAAATGGCTCATTTACAACACCCTTGCAGCAATAGATCGCGTGTGCTGTACCCCAAGGCTTGATTCTATCCTCCGGACAAGTAAAGCCCTCAGGAAGCTTATCTGTGCTCTGGAAGACATATTCCACCTTAATGTGCTTGGCAACCTTATCACCAATAACCTCACGGAATATCTCTTCATTTTCTTTTTTTATAATAAAAACAACTTTATTGAAGCCATATCTCAAAGCATCATAAATTGAATAATCAATAATTATAGAGTTGTTTGGTCCAACAGGGTCAATCTGCTTCAAGCCACCGTAACGGCTACCCATACCGGCAGCAAGAATCACTAAAGTTTTATCCATAGTTAAAATCTCCATTCAGGAATTATAGGCTTACGCCTTGAGGTGATGATATCATAGATTTATGATTTTGTCCACTTAAATTTTATTTTATTCAGTTGACAAATCAGCAAATAGCTTTATAATCAAATACAATATTTATTTTCACGGATGGTTAATTATGACAAAATTCATTAAAAAATTATTTCTTTCCTCAAGAGATTGTGATACCCCGAGTGGCAGAGAGGCATATGGCAGAGTTGCGGGTATAACAGGTATTATCTGCAACCTTATTTTAAGTGGTCTCAAGTTCCTTGTGGGTTCAATTTCAAACAGCATTTCAATAATTGCAGATGCAACAAACAACATCTCTGATGCCGGTAGCTCTGTGGTTACACTTATAGGCTTCAGACTTTCAGAAAAGCCTGCAGATGAAGACCACCCATATGGTCACGCAAGGATTGAATATGTTACAGGACTTATAATCTCCTTCCTTATTTTACATATCGGATTTGATATTTTTGTTGATTCCTTTAAGAAAATCATCAACCCTGAAGAAAGTGTTTTCAGCTGGGTTACAGTTGGCATTCTCGCAGGCTCAATTGTTGTTAAGCTCTGGCTTTCCCTTTTCAACAAAAGCCTTGCAAAGGACATCAAGTCAAAAACTCTTGAAGCAACAGCAATTGACAGCAGAAACGATTGCATCTCAACAGCTGCTGTTCTTTTTGCAACACTGCTTTCGCACTACACAAGCATCAATCTTGACGGATATATCGGTGTTGGTGTTGCCGTGATGATTATTGTTTCAGGCATAAATCTTGTAAAAGAAACGGTTGGCCCTCTTCTCGGTCAGGCACCTTCAAAGGAAATGTACGAAAAAATTGAAAGTGGAATTCTTAAATACGAAAATGTCCTCGGTGTGCACGACCTTATGGTACACAGCTACGGTCCCGGCTCATACTTCGCTTCAGCACACATAGAAATGGATGCAAAAATTGATGTGCTTGTTTGCCATGATATAATGGACAAAATTGAAAGAGATTTCAAGGCACAGCACAACATTCACCTCGTGGTGCATCTTGACCCGACAATCCTTGATTGTGAGGAAACAAACGAATTAAAAGAGGTTGTCAGAAAAATCCTCAATGAAATTGACCCAATAATTACCTTCCATGATTTCAGAGTTGTTGTCGGTGAAACAGCTAAAAATGTTCTTTTCGACATTGTTGTTCCACCTACTTATAAATATTCCGACAGCGAAATAACAGAGCTTATAAAAAACCACGTAAACGAGGCCGGTAACGGCAACCTTTACGCAGTTATTGTGGTTGACAGAAGCTACGGAACACTAAAAAGCGAAGAAGAATAAAATTAAAGAATTATGCAGATAAGACCACTGCATCCGTCATTTATGATTCTTTCCAGGGTTTCTTGTATTTTTGATCGTGCATCCACAGGCATATGGCAAAGCTTGTTGCGCAAGCCCTCATTCACAAGCTCGTTGAGAGATTTTCCGAATATATCAGATTCCCAGATTTTAAGTGGATCCTCCTCAAAGCCTGTGAGCAGATATTTTAATAATTCTTCAGATTGGCTCTCCGTTCCTACAACGGGAGCCACTTCTGTTTCTATGCAGGTTTTCATCATGTGTATGGACGGCGCAGAGGCTGAAAGCCTCACACCATAGCGTCCCCCCTGCTTGACAATTTCAGGCTCCTTGAGAGTCAATTCATCAATATCGGGCATAACAATACCATAGCCTGTTGCTTCGACCTCCTCAAGAGCATTTCTGATTTTGTCATATTTCTTTTTTATTGCAGCAAGAGAAACGAGGTTTTCCATCAATTCCTCTTCATCTTCAATGTGAAGGTGAGTGTTTTCTTCAATAATCTTATAGAAAAGATTATTCGACAGCACAACATTGATCTCTGCGTATCCCTTACCAAGGTCAAGCTTCGAAATATCTGTTGAAATAACATTTTCGTTATCCTTGATGCAACCAAGCATTGAGCTGACATCTGACATACAGCAGACATTCTGCGCAGAATCCTTAACACTTGACATAAGCGAGCTTCTCAACCAGTGAGTTCTGCCTACACTTTCCACCCAACGTGGGAGGTTGATACCGATTTCTTTTACGGGAAAGCGTTGAAGCACTGCACCGAGAACAGACTTTATCTCATCCTCCTGCATCTGCGCACAATCAAGAGGAATAACCGGAACAGAATATTTCCTTGAAAGCTCAGCAGAGAGGCTCGCTGACTCATGCGACTCGGGAGATGTTGTATTGAGAACAACCACAAAGGGTTTATTTATGGAATTGAGCTCTTCTACAACACGCTCCTCTGCCTCTTCATATTCATGGCGCGGAATATCGCTTATTGTGCCATCTGTTGTAATAAGCAAGCCGATTGTTGAATGCTCCGTTATAACCTTCTGCGTTCCTATTTCGGCTGCCATATTAAAAGGAATTTCGTGATCATACCAGGGTGTTTTAACCATACGAGGCTGCCCCTCTTCAATATATCCCAGAGAGCTTGGTACAATATAGCCCACACAATCGATCATTCTTACATTCAATTCTGCGTTATCCGGAAGCTCAATCCTTACGGCATCTTCGGGAATAAACTTGGGCTCAGTGGTCATAATTGTTCTTCCCGCTGCAGATTGTGGCAGCTCATCCTGTGCTCTCTCCCGTTTAAAAGAGCTTTCAATATTAGGAAGCACAAGTGTATCCATAAACCTTTTTATGAATGTTGATTTTCCTGTTCTCACAGGTCCTACAACACCTATATAAATATCGCCACCTGTTCTTGCTTCAATATCCTTATAAATACTTGCTTCTGTCATAAATATACCTCCGTTTATGCATTTCACAAAATTTATATGAAATGAAAAAGAAATTTATGACCAAGGAGTCAATTTGACAAGTTAACTGAAATATATTATAATAGCAAAATATTAATCATTATGGAGTGAATGAATTGTTACTTACGGTTAACCCCACATACGATGTTGCTGAAATTCTTGAGATTTTTCTTGAATCCTTCAAGATTGAAGCTGTGTTCCCATATTTCCTCGCTCTTGTTACTGCAACAATCTGCGGTGCTGCAATCGGTATTGAAAGAACACTGCGCCAGAAAGAAGCAGGTATCAGAACACACATTATCGTTGCCATGGGCTCTGCCCTCATTATGATTGTCAGCAAATACGGTTTCTTTGATATTGTGAATATGGAAGGCATTGTGGGAAATATCAACCTTGATGGTGCAAGACTTGCAGCACAGGTTGTTACAGGTATCTCCTTCCTTGGTGCAGGTATTATTGTTTACAAAGGCACTGTTAAGGGTCTCACCACTGCTGCCGGTGTGTGGACAACAGCCGGTATCGGTCTTGCTGCAGGTGCAGGAATGTACGGCATTGCCGTTTACGCAACACTCATTATCCTCGTTGTTCAGATCGTTATTCACAGAGTTCTTCCCGTTGAAAACACAAGCACAACAGCAATCAGCATGAAGCTTGTTGACAGCCCGGAAGCTGTTGAAAACATTTCAGATATATTAAAGGGCAAGGGCTACGAAATAATCTCCACAAGCATTGAAAAGAAAAACGAAAAGCTTGTCTGCTTGTTTGTTGTGAAATCACACAGGCACATCAACTCTGATGATATTGGTGCATTATTCACAAACAATGAATATGTGCTTTCCGTTTCAATCTAAATTTATTTGTTAATACTAACCATTTAACTGCCCTATTTTAGGGCAGTTTTTCTATTGTTTTATTTCTGCAAATAATGTATTATATGTGATGTGAAAATTTTGTAAAGTGAGGTTGTTCGCTTTGAAAAAAGACATTGTGTTCGAAAAGAAAGGAAAAGTATTTCCACAGATAATCGGTATCCTCGGCATACTTCTTGCTCTGGCACTTATTATCGCAAGACTTAATCTTCTTGCTGTTGTGAACGTTGCGTTCATGTGCATTGTCGCAGCACTTACAATGATTGGTGTATTTTTCTTCAAAAAGGTTTACAAGTGGTTTATTATCGGTTATGGTGCATCTGCGGCAGGCATCTTTCTTTATTACCTCATCTTCGGTGCAGACGCAGGTTTCGGTGCATTCTCAACAGGCAAAACAGGTTGGGCATCAGCAGATAACCCACTTTTCGCAGGTGGAGGAAATTTCCTTACAAGACTTGGTGGCGGAATTCTTCTGCTCCTCCCTTGCATTATTGCAATTGTTCTTTTAATCACTGTTGCAGTAAAAAAATTCAAAAAGGTTGGCTTACACAAGCTTGTTACATCTGTTCTCAGCATTGTTCTTGCAGGTACCACTGTTTTATATGTACTTACAATGAACCTTCGTTCAAAGCCAAATGTTGACAGACTCTGGGATGGTCACGATGACTATCTTGACGGTGTTGATAAGGCAAAATCCAACAACCCCAATGTTCTTTTCATTCTTATGGATGATATGGGTTATGCTGACACATCTCTCAACGGTGCTATCTATGACACTCCCAACATGGACAGAATCGGTGAAGAAGGTCTTAACTTTGACAACTTCTATTCAAGCTACTCTGTTTGCTCACCTGCAAGATTCGCTCTCATGACAGGCAGATACCCATTCAGAGGCTATGCTGATAATGTTATCTATCCTACATACGATACATTCTCACCATTTGCACAGACAAGAATTTTCAATTCAATTGAGATGGGCAACAACTGTGACGGTATGCTCGGTGACGAAATCACAGTTGCTGAAATTTTCAAGAGCGCAGGCTACAACACTGGTGCTTTCGGTAAGTGGCATCTTGGTGACTACGGTGAATATCTCCCCACAAACCAGGGCTTTGACTACTTCTACGGAAGCCACCATGTAAACGATATGGCTCCTTTCTATCATGTTAAGGAGGAAGCCGGTGAATTTGAAATTGTTCACGGCGTTGAAGAGCTCCGTGATGAAAACGGAAAGAAAGACCAGAGACAGTTAAGTGAATGGATTCACGAGGAAATCAACGGTTGGATTACCGACCAGGTTACAAACAGCGATGAGCCATTCTTTGCATACTACGCAACTCCATGGCCACATGCACCAATCTTTGTTGGTGATGAATTCAACGGCAAAACAGGTATGGGCGCTTATGCCGACTGTGTAACAGAGTTTGACTACTATCTCGGCGAGCTGTTCACAACACTTGAAAATCTCGGTGTTATGGATGACACAATCATCATCTTCACAAGTGACAACGGTCCTGCTCTTGAAGGCTCTGTTGGTGAGCTTCGTGGTGGTAAATATCTTGCCTACGATGGTGGTCAGAAGGTACCGTTTATGATTCGTTGGGGCAATAACAACAATCTTTGGAAAGCCGGAGAAACAAGAAGCCAGACAGCAACACTTGTTGATATTATGCCAACACTCGTTGAGCTTTGCGGCATCACAGGTGACGGTGGCACAAAGACAAACTACCTGCCCTTTGACCGTGATATTGACGGCGTTTCAATGGTTAACCTTCTCAAAAATGACACTGTTATCCACACACCGGAGCACCCGATTCTTCACATGAAGCGAGAGAAGCTTAAAGCAATTCAGTACACTGTTCCAACATCTGAGGTGCTCAAGCGTGAGGAATATGCTGATTATACATACCCCGTTCTTACAGAAAATGAATATATAACCTTCAAATATTTCCAGAGAATACAGAATGATAACTCTGCATTCTTTGACAAGTTCAGAAAGAACTGGTTGCACATCTTAACAGATGATGTGGGCGAAAACCTTAACCGTTCAGGCGTTTATCCTTCAATTGCAGAAGAAATGAATGCAAAGATGGATGAAATAATGAAGGACTTCAAGTCAGACCGAAGAGGTATGAACGAAGAATATTACCAATAAAAACCTTAGCCTCGGATTTCCGAGGCTAAAATTTTACAGGAGATTTGCTATGCCACCTCTTTCAATAATGATAAAACCTGCTTCTGCGCTGTGCAATATGCGCTGTGAATATTGCTTTTATCACGATGTCACAGACCACCGCGATGTTAAAAGCTTTGGTCTTATGAGCGAAGAAACAGCAGACAATTTAATCAGTAAGGCTCTTGAATTTGCAAATGGCGAAAGCATTGCATTTGCATTTCAGGGTGGTGAACCAACCACAAGAGGGCTTGATTTCTTCCGTTATTTTTGTAAAAGAGTGGATGAACTGAACATCAAAAAAAGCCAGATTCACTACGGATTGCAGACAAACGGAACACTCATTGATGATAACTGGGCAAGATTCTTCAAGCAGAGGAAATTCCTTATAGGTCTCAGCCTTGACGGTGATTTTGAAAACAATTCGTTCAGAATTGATGACAAGGGACAAAACACATATCACAGAATTATCAAAGCGGCAAACACCTTCACGAAGCACGGGGTGGATTTTAACATTCTGACCGTGCTTACCGGCAGATGTGCAGATAACATTGATAATATTCTCCGATATTTCAAAAAGAGAGGATTCAAATATCTCCAGTTCATCCCCTGCCTGAGACCCTTTGGCGACACAACGGAAAGCCCCTTATACATGACAGTGGAGCAATACAAAAGCTTCCTTATACACGGCTTTAATGCATATGTAAAGGACTATGTGAGAGACGAATACACAAGCATCCGTTATTTTGATAACCTTGTGCATTTGTATCTCGGAAACCCCACAGAGCAATGCGGAATGTGCGGACACTGTACACACCAGTTTGTGGCAGAAGGCAACGGAAACATTTACCCTTGCGACTTTTATTGCACAGATGAATGGCTTCTCGGTAATATTAATAACTCGAACGAGAATTTCGACACTCTTGCTCACAGTGAAAAGGCAATCAATTTTCTTAAAGAGAGCCTCCGGATAAATGAGGAGTGTAAGAAATGCAAATATCTTGCACTGTGCCGTGGCGGTGGTTGCAAACGCTCAAGGGCAGACAGAAATTATTGCGAAAGCTACAAGGCATTTTTTGATGCTTGTCTCCCATTATTCAGGGCATTTATCGCTGAAAAAAAGTAATAAACAGTTTTTGTTACAAACGATGTGCGTTTTGTAATACTTTATTATAATAATAACAAAATTGTAATTTTTTCCTAATCGAAATATATTGAAAAACCTCCTTGAAAGTAGTATTGTAGGATTACAATATAAAATACTGCAAGGAGGTATTTTTATGAAGAAAATTTTAAGCTTAGTTCTGGCAATTGTGCTTGCGGCAAGTGCATTTTTGGCTGCACCCCTCCAGTTGCCCGGTCTCGTTGTTGCGGCAAGTGCCGAGGAAGCGACAGAGCCTTCCGAAGGTGGCAACGCAGGTGGCGAAGGTGAAGCTATACCTGATCCTGCAGGCTTCCTGACCTATGCCTTTAACAGCAATAGCAAAAGCTACGCTGTAACAGGCTACACAGGCGAGCAATGCGATGAATTGGTTATACCTGCCGAATACGAAGGAAAGCCTGTTACATCAATCGCTGACAAAGCTTTTGAAATGAACAGTAATTTTAAAAACATTGTGCTCCCCGATACAATAGAATATATCGGAATGGAATCCTTCAGAGGAACATCAATTAAAAAGATCGACATTCCTGATAGTGTCACCTACATTGCACCCTACGCTTTCGATGGTTGTTCAGCACTTCAGACAGTAAAGCTTTCCAAAAATGTAAAGACCATTGAATACCAGACCTTCTCCGGTTGCTTTAACCTTACAGATATTTTTCTTCCGGTAGGTTTAGAAAATATCGAAGACCAAGCCTTTTCCGGTTGTGGAAAGCTTGGTGAAATTATAATCCCTGATTCCGTAAAACATATTGGTGGTATGGCATTTTATAGCTGTACAAACCTTAAATCAGTCAAACTTCCTAAAAGCATTGATATGATTGAATATCAGCTCTTTATGGATTGCTACAATCTTACAGAGATTGTTATTCCTGATGGTGTTAAAACAATTCGTTACAACGCTTTTGCAAACTGCAGCAAGCTTGAAAAGATCACGCTTCCTGATTCTGTTGAAAAAATCTTCGACAACGCTTTTGACGGTACATTAGTTTATACTGATAAGTCTAATTGGGAAGATGGTGCTTTATATATCAATAATCACCTCATTGCTGTTGACAACACCATCCCTGAAATGTACAGAGTGAAGAATGGCACTGTAAGCATTGCACAAAGTGCTTTCAAGAACGCTCCTCATGTAGGCTCTGTATATTTACCCAAAACAATAAAATCTGTTGATGACTATGCTTTCATGTCTCTTGGCTTGGCATTCATTTTCTATGAAGGAACTGTTGAAGAATTCAATAAAATCAATTTCAACTCTAACGAAACCTATTTAGAGGAAACAATCATTATTCTTGAGGCAGATGGTGTTGGCAAGCCTAACAAGGTAACAACAAAGAGTGTTTCAAATGTAGCCGGTGGTTTAAAGGTTACATGGGGCGCTGTTGCAAATGCTGATTTATACCTTGTTTGGCGTCGCGGTGCAGGAAACAGCGATTGGCAGCTTCTCGGCATCACTGACCAGACAAGTGTTGTTGACACATCCGCAGGTCACAGACAGTACTGGAGATACTCCGTTCAGGCTATGAACGCAGATGATTTAAGTGATTTTGATTACACAGGTAAATATCAGAAATATGTAGCAACACCTAAATTAACAGGTATTTCAAATGCTACAAACGGTATTTACTTTAAATGGAATGCTGTAAGCGGTGCGTCAGGCTACCGTGTTTACAGAAGAGCCTCAGGCTCAAGCACCTGGACATATCTCGGCACAGTTAAGGGCACAGGCTACACCGACACAGGTGTTAAGAATGCCAATAACAAATATTACAGATACACAGTAAGAGCTGTTGTTGATGGTCTTTACAGTGGTTATGAGGATTTCCTTTACACAAAGCGCGTTGTAAACCCAAAGCTCATCAGTGCAACGAACACAAGTTAAGGCATTTCTGTTAAGTGGAATGCTGTGAGTGGCACAACAGGTTACTATGTTTACAGAAAAACTGCAGGCTCAGGTTGGGTAAAGGTTGGCACCTGCTACGGCACAAGCTCAACAACCTTTGTTGACAAGACAGCAAAGAAGGGCACAACCTACACCTATACAGTTCGTGCAGCAGCCGGCAAAACAACAAGTTATTTCAACAGTGGCATAAGCTGCAAGAGAAAATAATTAACAGCAAAATGAGACCCCCGAAGGAAATCCTTCGGGGGTTAGCTTATATATTTTTTACATATCATTCCTGATTATGTCTTCGAGAGTTTCTCCCTTGACTGCAACATAATCCTCTGCACCGTTAAGCATAATAACAGGCAACTTGGGAATTCTGTTATAGTTTGATGCCATTGAGTAATTATATGCACCTGTTGTGAGAACAGCTATAAGGTCTCCCCTTTTAATTGATCCGGGAAGCATTATCCTTGGCTGAATGATATCTCCACTTTCACAGCACCTACCAACAAGGTCGCACGGAAAATCACATTTATCGTTTGCTTTATCAGCAGCAACAACCGTGTATTCAGATTCATAAAGAGCGAAGCGTGGATTATCAGTCATGCCACCATCTATTGAAACATAATTCTTATAGCCTTCGATTTGCTTGACATTACCCACTCTGTAAAGAGTGATGCCTGCATCTGCAACAATGCTTCTGCCCGGCTCAAGGTGAATTTCAGGCTGATTAAGATTAAGCTCGGTGCACTTTGATTTCACATATTCTGCAACCTGTCTGATATTATCCTCAATATCAATAACAGGGTCATTCTCGGTATATCTGACACCGTAGCCACCACCCAGGTCAAGCACTGCTGCTTCAAAGCCTGTTTCCTTTTTGACTTCGGCAATGAAAACGAGCATTATTTCAGCAGAGCGAACAAACACGCTTGATTCAAAGAGCTGTGAGCCCACATGGCAATGGAAACCAACAAGGTTAATATTGGGTAAGCTGAGTGCCTTCTTAGTGATGCACATTGCAGCACCAGTTTCAATCGGGAAACCGAACTTTGAATCCACCTTGCCGGTGTTTACAGCCTCATAGGTATGAGTATCAATACCCGGTGTTACTCTAAAAATGATATCCTGCTTAATGCCCTTCTCACCTGCAAAGTGATTGATTGCTTCAAGCTCTTCTTCGTTGTCACAAGCAAAGCAGCCCACACCACAATCAATGGCAAAGCATATATCGAAATCATTTTTGCTGTTTGAATGGAAGCAGATATTCTTCATATTGAAGCCTGCTGCCTTGGCTGTATAAAGCTCGCCGCAGGAAACAACATCAGCACACATGCCTTCACTTTCAACAATGCTGTACATTCTTTTGAAGGAACAAGCCTTACTTGCAAAGAAGGGCTTTGAGCTTTCCCCGAAATATTTTTTCATTGCACGGACATATCTGCGACAATTCTCACGAATTGTGGGTTCATCCATTATGTAAACGGGTGTTCCGTACTTTTCGGCTAACTCAATGGTGCTTCTGCCACCAAAATAAAGAACATTATCTATAATCTTTAAGTTATTTGCGATCATACATTAAGACCCTGTTCTCTCATAAGAGCTCTCATCTTTGCCTCATTCTCAGGCTCCATGGTTGTGAGAGGAAGACGAACAAAATTCTCACCAAAGCCAATTGCAGCTGTTGCAGCCTTAACGGGAATCGGGTTAACCTCACAGAAAAGAGAATTGATGAGAGGAAGAAGCTCAAGCTGAAGATTTCGGCTGCCTTCGAGGTCGCCTGCAAAGAATTTATCGCAAAGCTCAACTGTTTTCTTGGGAAGAATATTGGCAACAACAGAAATAACACCCTTACCACCCAATGACATGAGTGGAACAATCTGATCATCGTTACCTGAATAGATATCAAACTCACCATTTGTGAGAGCCACGATTTCAGCAACCTGCGAGATGTTGCCACTTGCTTCCTTAATGCCCACAATGTTTTCATGCTTTGCAAGAATTGCACAAGAAGCAGGAGTCAGATTGCAGCCTGTTCTTGAAGGAACATTATAAAGAATACAAGGCTTTGTGGAAGCATCTGCAATTGCTGTGAATGATTCAATAAGACCACGCTGTGTTGCCTTGTTGTAATATGGTGTAACAAGAAGCATTGCATCGCAACCGATTTCACAAGCATATTTTGTAAGCTCAATTGCATAAGCAGTATCGTTTGAGCCAGTTCCTGCAACGATGGGCACTCTGCCCTTTACAACATCCACTGAAAATTTGAGAACTGCTTTGTGCTCTTCGTCTGTGAGAGTTGAGCCCTCGCCCGTGGTACCGGCAACAACAAGTGCATTTACACCCTCTGCTATCTGCCACTCAAGAAGTCTTTCGAAGGCCTCATAATCAACACCATTTGCATTCATTGGTGTGATAATTGCTGTGCCTACACCTGTGAAAACTGTTTTTTTCATTGTGATAATCTCCTTTGATTTTATCAAAAAAATAATAGCTGCCGAAAAGCAACTATCCACATAAAAATACACTGAAATTGTATAAAATTATGGAAGATAGCTCTCCACCCTGAAAGGGTGACAACAGTAAGGATATTATTCCGTACTGCCAGAACGACTTTTGCCGGAAGCCGCCTTCGGCACCTGCTCCTTTCACCGCAACAGTCTTGGCGACCTTTGGGCTACGGTTACTGATAGCAAAATGCACCTCTATCGGTTGTTAATAATATATCACAGTGAAAAATCAAAGTCAACCATAAAATGATACAAATACAATGTATTTTAATACACATTTATTATATAAAAGGTTGAAAGCCTTGAGAACTTTCTCAAGGCTTTCAAATTATCTTTATTTGCTTATTTCGTTAGCAAGTGCTTCGAGCTGTGCACGACTTTCATCGTTGAGTGCAGAAAGCAGCTTCACATTATTCTCACAATACTCAAGGTTTTTGCTACCCTCAAGCATTTTGAGCATAACCTTTGTGGCAACAGGTGCCCAGCTACCGTTTTCAACAAAGCCGAGCTTACGATTCTTGTAGCCTCTTTCGGTCAGGTGATTTATAAACTCCTTCATAAATGGGAAAACATCTGAATTATATGTGGTGGTTGCGAGAATGAGTCTGTCGTAACGGAAGGCATCCTCCACAGCCTCTGCCATATCGCACCTTGCAAGGTCATTAACAACGACCTTTTCACCTTTAGCCTTGAGAAGCTCCGCAAGAAGCATTACAGCATTTCTGGTATTGCCATACACTGATGTGTAGGCAATCACAACGCCCTCTTCCTCCGGCTTATAGCTTGACCAGGTGTCATAAAGATTGATGTAATAGCCGAGATTTTCCTTGAGCACAGGACCATGAAGCGGACAGATTATTTCAATATCGAGCCCTGCTGCCTTTTTGAGAAGAGCCTGTGTCTGTGCTCCATATTTACCAACAATGCCGAAATAATAACGTCTGGCTTCGCAAGCCCAATCCTCATCCACATCAAGTGCTCCGAATTTACCGAAACCATCTGCCGAGAAAAGAACCTTATCAAGGCTGTCATAGGTAACAATAACCTCAGGCCAATGCACCATTGGTGCTGTGACGAAATTAAGCATGTGTTTGCCAAGAGAGAGTGTGTCGCCCTCACCTACCACAACGCTTCTTTCACCAAGCTCGAGATTGAAAAACTGCTTCATCATTGCAAAAGCCTTTGAAGAAGAAACAATTTTTGCCTCAGGGAAAGCATTTGCAAAGCTTGTGATGTTTGCTGAATGGTCAGGCTCCATGTGCTGAACAACAAGATAATCCGGTGCTTTATCACCAAGGACAGTTTTTATGTTACCAAGCCATTCATCTGTGAAACGGGCATCCACAGTGTCCATAACAGCAATTTTCTCATCAAGAATAATATAAGAATTATATGCCATTCCGTTAGGAACATCATACTGTCCTTCAAATAAATCTATATCGTGGTCATTTACGCCAATATATTTTATATCATTTGTTATAATCATTTTTTTACCTCTGTTTATAATTTTATTCAACTACTGCAATGTGGGGTCTGTGGTCTGCTGCAACAATTGAAGGAATATCTGCATCAAGCACGGTAACATCCGATGACACAAATATATAATCAATTTTTCTGTTTGGTTTATCAGACGGGAAGCTGACAAGCTCCTGTGTGAACAAATCTGCTGTATCCTTCATACAATCACGAATTGGATCAAGAACAGGATTTTCAGGACGGACATTAAAGTCACCCATAAGTATGCATTTTTCTGATTCAAGATTGTTGAGAACAGTTTTAACAGCATTGATATGCTCATCCTCATTCAATCCGAAATGTGTACAAAGAACTGTGAAACCATTTTCAAGCTTTGCCTTTAAAATGCAACGCGTTTCGTAAAGCTGGTCTCCCCTCTTTTCAACAGGGTCGGGAATGGGAATGGTAATTGCCTCAACTATCGGAACGCGTGAAATAAAGCCGTTCCCGAACCATCCATCATCATCCACTATATTCACAGCCTTTGCAAAATAGGAATATTTCATACCGGTTAATTCTGCAAGCTTTTCTGTCTGACGGGTAAAGTCGGACTCGGGATCTTCATATCGCATCTCCTGAAGACCGACAATATCTGCTTCACACTGAAGAATTGCATCAGCCATTATCTGATAATCAATTTCTTTCGTAATATAGTTCATGCAATGCTGTGTGTTAAAAGACATAACCTTCATAAAGCCACCTCATTAATCATAAGCTAAAACCATCATTCTTGTTAACGCCTTAGCCTCATCCATTCCACAGCCCTCAAGAATGTTCCCTGAAAGGAATTGCTCAAGCGGTGACGGAAGGTCTTCCGGAATTTCCACCTCAACAGGCTTGCCGTCTGTTGTTTTAGTGCACTTGATTACATTGTTCCCTTCCATTTTAACAAACCCATTTTCACCGTGCACCTCAAACACTGTGGGTGAGCAGCCTGAAACAAAGCCGGTTTCGTTGATGGCAATTGTACCATCAGCATAGTTCATTACCGTGACGGCATTATCCTCAACACTGTCTGTATTTTTATTCCTATAGCCCTCTTTATCACAAGCAATTGTAAACACTGATTTTGCACCACCGGGCACTCCTGCAAGCCAATGCGTAAGATACATTCCGTGAGCACCAAGGTCAATCATTGCACCGCCGCCACACTCTTCTTTATTGAAGAAATGTGGTGGAAGCCACCCTTCAACAGAGCCACTGTGACAATTGCGAAAACGCATGTAATTAATCTTTCCAAGCTCACCACTATCTGCAATATTTTTGACAGCAATACGTGAGCCTATGTATTTCTGAAAAAGCGAAATCACAAAATTAACGCCATTTGTCTTAACAGCCTCTTCAACCCTGAGGCACTCTTCATCAGTAAGGGCAAGAACCTTTTCCGTGAAGATGTGTTTACCTGCATTGGCAATGTTCACCATTATATCACAATGTTCATTTGTGGCACTGCAGACGATAACACCATCTGCATCGCTATTGAGAAGCTCTTCGGGAGATGAAAAACGAGGAATGTTAAACTCTGCCTGAAACTTTTCGGCAAAAGCTTCGTTTTTCTCATAGAAGCCGATTACCTCTCCCATTTCCATCGCCTTGCGAGTATAGCCGCCTGCGTGGACATGCCACACACCATAAACTGCTATTTTCATAGTTTCACCTTATTTCAATTTCTTTTGGATATTTTATTTCCGGGCTATGCCCTTTTTCTTGTTTACAAACAATCTTCCCGTATGGCGTGAGCATCTCTGCTGTTGCCTCTGAGAGCCCCAGAAGTGACGGAGAAAATCTGACTGCCTTCATACCGGGTGAAAGGATTTCGAGGCCAAACAACGCCTTGGGAAGAGAATAAAGTGGTGTCCCTCCCCACGCGTGACTATGATCAAAGGAATATGTTGGTTCAGGAGCAATAAACCCTTCAACGAGACCTTTGGGGCAGTCTTTTACAGATGGCTTCCATTTTTCAAGAATTTCTAATGTATATTTATCCCTGAGACCTGTTCTGAAAACAGCCTCGAGAAGATAGTGCAGGAAATAGGGCTGACAATCGCCTTCTATTTCATTTCTCATTATTTTGTGAATAAGAGATTTTGCTGTTTCATCATCGCACACACCGAAATATGCTGCAAGAACATTGGCGTGCTTGAGGTAATATCTTTTGGAAACATTTCCGGGCATCCATTCCCAATCAGGTGAAGGATCCTCAGGTGTATTAAGTCCCATAAAATATATGCCTTTTTCCTTATCAAAAAGCCGTGTATTGATAGCTTCCCTCACACATTCGCTTTTGGTTACACACTTTTCTGCAGAAGCTTTGCAGCCGAGGAAATCATATATTTTCCCGGCAAATGAAAGTGCACCGAAATAGAACATATTAAGGCAGGTTTGACCAAGCGCCTTGGGTGGATGGTGCATTGAAATATCATCAATATAAATCCAATCAATGAACATATAATCAGGTGGATTTTCAATAAGTCCACTATCACCTATGTATGTTTCAAAGCGTGATAAAAGCAAATCAAGACCCTTGCGACAAGCTTTCAGCAGATCAACATTTCCCGTTGCCATAAATGTGTCATAAAGCATTCTGACCCAGATAAGACTATATGTGGTATGAAACATTCTGCCATTTTCCCGTTCAAGCATTCTTGCTGTGCGCACAAGGTCAAACTCTGCAAGTCTCATATCGCCAAAAGCGAATGGTGTCATAAGACTTTCAATATAATAATCTCCTGTGCATGCCATTGGTTCACAATGTCTGGGACTGTCAAGATGATGAGTCTGTCTGCAGATTTTAAGTGTATGCTTGCAGGTTTCAAGAACACTGTTAAGCTCGTCATCACTTGTGAGTGTCCGGCACTCTTCTGCCACGGGATAGTGTGTTTCAATGAACGAAACAGTTATTTCTGCAGATGAAGATGCGTGATTTTTTGCAGTAACAAGGAGATTCCCTGCACTGTGCATATGGAAACCTCTGTATGCATCAGAAGACCTGATTACAACATTTTCTGAAGAGCCATCTTCAAACAACTCCCTGCACACTATCTTCACTGAAGCATCGCCCTGAGAGTTTGATGTCACTTTGACAAATCCACTCATTATCTTCTCGAATTCAAGAACAACAGTTTTCTCCTCAAGAGGATTTAATGTGATGATGCTGTTCCTTACAAAATGCTCTTTTTCACTTCTGACAGGGATAGGGGCTGTCTCAGTGTTCCATATATTTTTAATAACCCGTGCATTAACAAAGCAACCGGACTCAATTCTGCCATCAAAGGAACAGGGGGCTGTGTAAGCCTTGTTCTCACGAACAAGCCATGATTCATCAGTGAAAACATGGTGTTTTGAGCCATCCTCCAGCTCAACAATGCCTGAAAGCATAAATCCACCGTGACCTTTTGAATAGTCACAAATCTGTTCAGGCAGCATCCTGACTTTTGCAAAAAAATTCAAGTTGCTTGATTCGGGATGAATTGTTGTCTCAAAGGAATAAAAATTCTCACGACAGGTTTCATTCCCGATGAAATCTCCACCTACACAAGCAGGACCTGTGGCGACTAACTCTTCATTACAATAAAGCTGAAAAGCATTATCTCCACTGAAGCGAAGCGAAACAGCAGAAATTCTGTGACAGAAGGAATATTCCTTCATAAACTCAGCAACGATATATGAAGCCGCCTCACCAGGTTCAAAAGCACTGAAGACATTGTGCTGATATGATACATTATCACTTTCAGAAAGCCATATCCACTGTTCAGTGTGCTGCATAAGCATCCCTCCGTTTCATACACAGAATATTATACTTTATATACAAACAAAAAACAAGATTTTCGTTGTGTAAAATAAATGAAAAACCACCACAAAAACAAGCAATACAAAATAAAAAAAATTAAATATTTTTAAATTACTGCATAAAAAGGTATTGACAACATATAATTATAGTGTTATAATCATCAAGCGCTCGGAAAGAGAGTGTATATATCGCGGAGTAGAGCAGCTTGGTAGCTCGTCGGGCTCATAACCCGGAGGTCAGGAGGTTCAAATCCCCTCTCCGCAACCAACAAATACAGGTTACCTTTTTGGTAGCCTGTATTTTTTGTTTCAGAATAGTTTGGGGGATTTGAACCTCCCCTCGCCGAAGGCGAACATAATCAGGTGTTCGCAAGTTTACTTGCGAATGATGGGCAGAGCCCATCAAATCCCCTCTCCGCAACCAACAATGCGAACCGAAAAAGATATCGGTTCGAAAAACCCTGAAACCACAACGGTTTCGGGGTTTTGTTTTGCCATTTTTCAAAGTAAAATTCAAAATATATCATTTCCCAAAAACGACCTTTGGGGAGGACTTGAACTAAAAAGCGGTTTTGCAAGTGCTGCTTGACAAAATCAAGTAATATATTCTTTCTTTTTCTGTGAATTTTTGTTATAATTAAGTTAGTTAAAAGGAGGCGACTTTTATGGCAGTTGGTGAAAAAATTCAAAAATATAGAAAAAGCCTTGGTTTATCACAAGAGGAGCTTGGTCAAAAGTTGCTTGTAAGCCGACAGACAATTAGTCTATGGGAAAAAGATCAAACTGTTCCGACAATTGATAATTTAATGCGACTGAGTGAAATATTTGAAATATCAGTTGATGAAATATTACATTCCGAAAGCAAGGAACAAAGTGCAGAAATTCAACCGAATGAATCATATCGATTTACTTTTTTAAAGCAAGAATTAAATGAAATATATCGTTTGCAAAGAAAAAGTGTTTACAAAAGACCCATCGTTTTCACCATACTTTGTGTTTTGATGATTTTGTTTTTCATCGGATCATCTGCACCGGACGTTATGATTGGTTTTGCTTTCGGTATGTTTTTAATCGGTGCCGTTTCGCATATTAAAGGAATTCGAACATATAGCAAAGCGTGGAAAAACAGCATAGAAAAAATTTGCAAATCAACTTATGAATACAAAGTTTTTGATAATTATATAAGCGTTAATATATATCGTGAAAACGAAAAAATTCGCGAATCAAAATGTTTATTTACAGATATTGAACAAATTCAGCAGTTCGGTAAATGGCTTTTCTTACAATTTGGCGGACAATCTTTTATTTTGCGAAAAAGCGAACTAAAAGAAAATTCGGCATTTTATTCATATATGTATAGAAATCCTGCTAATACAGTAGATACCCCAGTACCAAACAAATGGCGGACTACGTCTATTTTACTATTCGTTGCTTCGTTGTTATCAATCTTAGGAGCGATTGCTTTAGTGGGGGCGATGTCTGAGGCAAACGGACTTTTTACAGAAAATATGTGGGCATTCTTTTTGATGACCCCCATTCCTATTGCATCAATTGTTTTCGGCTATATTTTAAAATCAAAGGGATACAAATATAAGAAAAATATTGTGACAGGAATAATAATGACCGCTTTATTATGTATATACGGTTCCTTTGTATTTGTTTTTTAGGATATCTAAATCGGTGCAACTTGCCAAAAATGAAGGATATCCCTTTGGGTATCCTTCTTTTTTTATACTGATACCGAGGGACTTGAACGAAACAGAAGCAAAGTACATTGCTAGAGGCTGTTTTATCATATCTGGAAAATCTGGATAAAGCTAAAAATCCATATATACTTATTACCACAGACTAACATTATCAAAACAACCAGACTGAAATTGTTTTCTTTTAATTTCAGTCTGGTTGCTTTATTGCACCCCTAAACACCATTTAGTGTTTAGAGGTGTTTTATTCAAGCACAATAAACTTGTTTCTTGCCAGGGTTCTGATATACAATAACAACCTTTCATATAACGGTTCTGCCTTGTCACCGAAATGCTCTTTAACAAAAACGCCGATTAGGGTGATATCTTTTTCACCATCAAACAAAAGCCATATAAAGCTTCCCATTTCATCAAGGTTGATGTGGCTGACCCTGGGTTTCTTTAAAAGAAGCTGTGTGAATTTATTCATTGCTCCTCTGTTTTCTTTGTGCAAGGTGATATTGCCTTCTTCATCCTCACTCCACTGTATATCAGCTCTTTGTGGCTTTTTAGTGAGATAATTCTCACTCTTACTTACTGTATTTTTGATTTCAACTCTCCCTTTCTTGTTTTATTGATAAATAAAAACAATATAATTAAAATCAAAAACAAAACAATTCCACCGATTGACATAAAGCTTTGTGATAAATTAAGTTTTTCAGAAAGATCAATCAGATTATCAATACCGAAAATCGCAAGAAGGGCAAGAATGATACCGACAACACCCTCACCTGCTATCATTCCCGAGCAAAAAAGCAGACCATTATCAACAAGAGCTTTCTTTTCAGCCTCATTTTTTGAAAGCTTTTCAAACGCAAGGCGAAGCACTCCACCAACCATTATGCATGTGTTAAGATGCACAGGAAGATATATTCCTATGGCAAACGTGAGAACCGGAATTCCGAGAATTTCAACAATAACAGCGATTATAACACCCGTAATAACGAGATTCCAGGGAAGATTACCACCCATTACACCTTCCGTTATAAGCTTCATAAGAGTCGCTTGAGGTGCTGCCAGTTCATCTGAACCGAAGCCCCAGGCACTGTCGAGAAGATAAAGCGTACCACCAATTGCAAGGGCGGCAGCAGTGACACCGACAAATTCACCAATCTGCTGATTTTTGGGTGTTGCTCCTAAAATATAGCCGGTCTTCAAATCCTGAGATGTGTCACCTGCAATTGCCGAAACAATACATATAACAGATCCGATTGCAATTGCACTTGCCATTCCCTCAATGCCATGTGCTCCTGTCAGTTTGAGAATAAGCGTTGCAATGAGAAGTGTTGCAATTGCCATTCCCGAAACCGGATTATTACTGCTGCCCACGAGACCCACCATTCTTGACGAGACAGTTGCAAAAAAGAAGCCGAAAATCACAATTATTGCTGCACCAATCAAGGAAACTGGAATTGCAGGAATAAGCCACACAAGAAGAGTGAGAACAAGAACACCCACCAAAACAATTTTAATATTTATTTCTTTTGATGTTCTATCCTTTTTGTTATTTTCTTCTCCCTTAAGGTTTTTTAGTGCATGAGCAAAGGTCCTGACAATGAGTGGGAAGGATTTTACAAGGCTGATAACACCACCGGCAGCAAGAGCACCTGCACCAATATAACGGATATATGTGCTCCAGATTGCACCTGCTCCACCTGATGCGAAAAGCTCGCCCACGGAAGCTGTGCCCGGATAAAGTGTAATGTTTGCACCAAAAAGTGCAACAAGAGGTATGATAACCATCCAACTCAGAAGTCCACCTGCAAACATATATGAAGAAATTCTAGGTCCACAAATAAAGCCAACACTCATAACAGCCGGGTAAATTTGCGTTCCGATTTCACCCGACAAATTTCTGAATCTGAAGGATATCTCCCCTGCAACAAGTTTCAAGCCATCGATAATAAATTTAAACAGAGCTGCTATGCCCATACCCACAAAAACCTTTGATGCATTTGCATTCCCCTTACCACCTGCAAGGAGCACCTCTGCACAGGCTGTTCCCTCCGGATATGGAAGCTTTCCGTGTTCTTTAACAATTAAAGCATTCCTTAAGGGTATCATAAAGAAAACACCAAGGAGACCACCAATCAAAGCAATGGCTGTTATTTCAAAAATACCGGGTTTATCCATCTTGCCCTCTGCTGCCCACAAGAAAAGTGCAGGAAGAGTGAAAATTGTACCAGCTGCAAGTGACTCGCCTGCAGAGCCTGTTGTCTGAACAATGTTGCTTTCAAGAACAGAATTTTTGTGAAGGACAAAACGGAAAACACCCATTGATACAACAGCTGCAGGGATTGATGCTGAAACAGTCATGCCTACACGTAAACCCAGATATGCATTGGCTGCGCCAAAAACCACAGCAAGAATAACGCCCATTATTATTGATGACACTGTTATTTCAGGTGCAACCTTATAAGGTGGAATAAATGACTTGAAATCGCTTTTGTTTTCCATTAAAACTCTTCCTTCCGAGTATTAGTAAATTTAAGTTTTGCCTTGAAAAGGAAAATATTCATTAACAGCATTTGTGATTTTTAACAACAATTTGTTCTGAAATATGTTGATTTTTACGAAAAAGAGTTGTATAATGTTAAGTAAATGAAATTATGATTAGAGGCGAAAAAATGAATATCTGGCACGACATCAACCCCGAACGAATATCTCGCTCCTCTTATGATGCTGTTATTGAAATCAGCAAGGGCAGCAAAATGAAATATGAGCTTGACAAGGAAACTGGTCTTTTAAGACTTGACCGCGTGCTTTACACATCAACCCACTACCCCGCAAACTACGGCTTCATTCCAAGAACATACGCAAAGGATAACGACCCTCTTGACGTGCTTGTTTTATGTTCAGGAGAGATTGAGCCTATGGCAATTGTTGAATGCTACCCTATCGGTGTTATCACAATGCTCGACAACGGAGCTGCTGACGACAAAATCATTTCAATTCCTGTCAACGACCCTACATATAACACCTATAAGGATATCAGCCAGCTTCCCCCTCACGTGTTTGATGAAATGAAACATTTCTTCTCCGTTTACAAAACACTCGAAAGCAAGGAAACTGCCATTGACGAGGTTAAAGGTGTGCTTGATGCTGTTGCAATCATTGAGGATGCAATTCAAGCATACAAAGAAAAATTTGGCGAATAAAATTTATTACAAATTATTTATATTTTATTAAAAAATCTCTTGCAATTGACAACCAATTGTGGTACTATATGTGAATGTATGAAGTAAAAAAAGGAGGTGCCCACCGAATGCCAAACATTAAGTCTGCAAAGAAGAGAGTTCTTGTTAATGCAACAAAGGCTGCAAGAAACAAGGCAACTAACTCTGCTCTTAAGACAGCAATTAAGAAGGCTAACGCTGCTATCGACGCTAACGAGGCAAACAAGGCTGAAGCTGTTAAGGTTGCTGTTAAGAAGCTTGACCAGGCTGCTGCAAAGGGTCTTCTTCACAAGAACAACGCAGCTCACAAGAAGTCACAGCTCGTAACAAAGCTCAACAAGTCAAACTGATTGCACTTTGTGAGATAAAGAAAAACCCCCGTAACGATGTGTTACGGGGATTTCTTTTTTTATAATGATTGTAATTTTTCGAAACGCAGTCGCGTTTCGAAAAAGCCGATTTTATCGGCTTTTAGCAAAATTTTTTTATAAATACAATTTTGCATTACACTCATTGAAAGGATTATAGTCGAATTTTCGAAGAAAATTCGATACCAAATCATAATTTGGTATCGAAACAGTGTAATTTTACACTGTTTCGACTAACTATAATCGTTATAA
>JAFODQ010000057.1 GCA_017380615.1 Clostridia bacterium
CACCAATGGGTAATCCAAACAGTGGTATTGATATTGTCAAAATGGATAATGGCACTCTTGTGCTTATTATGAATCCTATTTTTGAAAACTGGGGAGACAGAGCACCTCTTGTGCTTTTGGCATCCACAAATGGTGGAGATAGCTTTGAGGAAATCTTTAAGTGTGAACCAACAGAGGGTGACCACGAATTTAGTTATCCTGCTATGGTTGCTGTTGGTGATGTGCTCCACATCACCTATACCCACCAGAGAGAGGGAATTGTTTATCAGCAGGTAAAAATCACAATGTAAAGAAAAAAATTAACCTCCGTGCAACAAACGTTGTACGGAGGTTGTTCTATACATAAATTAAAGAGTCTTTGTAACTTTTTCAACAGCGTTAACAAAGATTTTGAGACCTTTTCTGAGTGTTTCTTCATCAATGAGAAGACCTGGCATAAGCTTGACAACATCGTTGTTTCTGCCTGCTCTTTCAACAATAAGACCGTTTTCAAAGCACTCCTTCACGATTGCTCTTGAAACCACATCCGGCTTTACCTTGTTGCAATCAACACCCCAGATAAAACCAATTCCGCGAATATCAAAGCTTTCGTTAAAAGCTTTGATTTTAGAAAGCTCTTCAGCGATGATTGCTTCCTGTGCTTTAACCTTGTCTTCCACCTTTTCGTTGAGCATGAGCTGAAGCCCTGCTTTGGCTGCAATCATTGAAAGCTGGCTTCCTCTGAAAGTGCCGTTGTGCTCGCCCGGCTTCCAGACATCAAGCTCAGGCTTGAAAAGAACAAGTGCAAAAGGCATACCGTAGCCACCGATTGACTTTGAAAGTGTAACAATATCAGGAGTGATGCCTGCTCTTTCAAAGGAGAAATAGTAGCCTGTTCTTGCAGAGCCGACCTGAATATCATCGCAAACAAGAAGAATATCGTTTCTTGTGCAGAAATCTCTTAAGCCCTTGAGGAATTCTGTGCTGAAAACATGAATGCCACCATCTGCCTGCACAGGCTCAATAAACACAGCAGCAGGCTTTGAAACACCTGAGTGGTCATCATCAATAAGAGTCTGCATATACTCAAGGACATCAAATTCAGGGAACATATATGGTGAGGGGATGTGAGTCACATCTGTGAGCACAACGCCTGCACCTTCTCTTGAATCTCTGTCTGTTGTCATTGACAGTGAGCCGAGGGTCATTCCGTGGAAGGCACCCATAAATGCAAAGATGTTGTTTCTCTTCTTGACCTTTCTTGCAAGCTTGAGAGCTGCCTCAACAGCGTTTGTGCCTGTCGGACCGGGGAACTGGATTTTATAATCAAAGCCACGGGGCTGAAGAATTTCGTTTTGGAAGAATTCAATGAAATCTCTCTTGGCAGCAGTGAACATATCAAGAGAGTGAATTATACCATCGCACTGAAGATATTTAATAACCTCAGTCTTAATGAAATCATTGTTGTGGCCGTAGTTGAGTGCACCTGCACCACAGAAAAAGTCGATATATTCTTTGCCATCCTCAGCAAAGATTATTGAGTCCTTTGCCTTGGTGAAAACTGCAGGGAAATTCCTGCAATAAGAACGGACCTCGGATTCATATTTTTCAAAAGCTGATGTATTCATTTGCATTATCCTTTCAATGCATAATTTTTACAAATATATATTATAGCACTATCTTTTCAATATTCCAACAACTATTTTATAAAAAAATATATTATTTAGAATATTTTAATATTATATTGCACTTTACAAATCTTTTTGATAGAATGTATATGTCAAAAATTGGGTTATATTAATATGTAATTAATAAACATAAAATCAATGACGAAAAGGAGTTTTACAATGCCCGAAGCAATTAAGCTCTACCCTCAGCTTACAAGGGTTGTCAGTCACTTCAAAAAGTATGATATTGAAGTGCCGAAGGCGTTGCTTTCCACAAAAGCACAAAAGCCTGATTTGTCGGAATTTCCATATCCGCTCCCTCAGAGAAAAAAGGATTACACCTGCTTCTGTAAGGGAAAAGGAAATGTTATGTGGTATGGCTCAAACGGTGGTGTAACACGCTTTGACCCTGACGCACAAAGCCTCACAGATGTGGTTATGCATTTCAGTGCCCACAGAGATTTGCTTGATAACAATGTTTCTGCGATTGTGCCTGATGATGAAAACGGTGTGTGGGTGCTTACCGATAACGGTGCCACACACATTGCAATGGTGCTCATGTCCATGGAAGAGAAGGCAGAGAGACTTCTTGAGGAGTCTCATAAATATGTTGCCCGTCACGGAATGTATAGCCAGAAGCGTCTTTCTGAAGCAGGTAATCTTAAATCAATACTTCCCTATGGTCACAGCGATAACGACGGTAGCTTCTCATCTGCTCACGCAATGGGTGAGATTTTCCGTTATGCAACTCTCAAGAGAGAGCTTGGTGATTACCATGAGGACACTCTCAAGGCAAGAGAGAGTGCTTTCAGGTCAAGTGAAGCAAACCTTCTTCTTATGTTTATTGCCGGAAGAGGCGATGGCTTTGTTGCAAGAACATATCTTACCAAAGACGAGCCTGTGCCGGATGACGGACTTTTCTATAAGAAAAACGGTGCAACTGCCGTGTGTCTTAACACAACAGATGCAAGAAATAAAAATATCGTGGGTCTTGAGGTAAAGGCAGACGCGCCCATTCCTGACAGACTCCGTAAGTTCTATGCTGATGAGGGCTATGAGGATACAGACATCACATATAAGGGTGACACCAGCAGTGATGAAATCACTCATCACTATATGCATCTTCTTGTGGCTCACGAATTCCTGGGCAGAGAAGACCCTGAGTATGATGAGCTTCTCAGAACAGCTGCAATCAACACAACAAAACACATCATAAGGAATAACTTTGCACTCCGCGAAGCAAGTGGTGAATATACCACCTGGGCAAAGTGGAATCTTGAATATTTCAACACTCCGGGCGGTTGGGCAGATGCCTGCCTCAATGCAGGGCAGATGCTTATGTATCTTAAGGTTACAATGCACATCACGGGCGAGCAGGGTATCTTTAAAGAGACTTATGACGAGCTTGTTGAAAAGGGCTATGCAGACCTTACATATAAGCACCAGGACCGTTTTCATCATGTCAGCCTTCAGGGTGGCGTTGAAGACAGAGTGGAGATAATGTATGGTGACCATATGCTGGCAGTGCTTGCCTTCTGGGGTCTTTGCACACTGGAAAAGGATGAGGAGCTTCTTGATAAATACAGAAGAGCCTTCAGAAGCTGGAGATATTCTCTTGCTCCTGAATATAATCCCGGCTATGATTTCCCATATTTCTTAAGCGACCCTGAAAATGCAAAGCCTGACCCTGAAAAGGTGAGAGCATGGTTCTACAGATTCAATGTTTCCCGTCTTGCAGCAAAGGTTTCTCTTGATAAGCGTCGCGATATTCCTAAGAAGGAGCTTATGGGTGGCTACTATGAAACCTCAGCGCTTCTTCCTAACGATGAGAGATTCATTGCAAAGTATGACAGAAATCCACTTGAATTCAAAAACGAAGACAGCGGCGGAGCAAGCTGTGTTGAGGGATGTTATCCATACACCTTCGGCTATTGGCTTGGCAGATACTTTAATTTCATTGAGGAGGGTGAAAACTGATGTCAAAAACAATTAAGCTTATTGGTAACGCTCACCTCGATCCAATCTGGCTCTGGCGTTGGCAGGAGGGCTGTGCAGAGGTTATGCAGACCTTCAGAAGCGCCCTCGACAGATTAAATGAATATAACGATTTTGTTTTCACCTGCTCTTCTGCAGCATACTATGAGTGGGTTGAGCAGATTGACCCTCAGATGTTTGAGGAAATAAAGGTAATGGTAAAAAAGGGCAGATGGGTGCCTGTCAATGGCTGGTGGGTCCAGCCCGATTGCAATATGCCTTCAGGTGAGAGCTTTGCCCGTCAGGCTCTTTACAGTCAGCTTTATTACTACGAAAAATTCGGAATTACCTGTAACATCGGCTATAATGTTGACTCCTTCGGTCACAATGCAATGATGCCACAGCTTCTCACAAAGGGTGGAATGCACTCCTATGTTATGCACCGTCCGGGCATGCATGAAAACAGTGAGATTCCTGAAAATCTTTTCTGGTGGGACAGCCCCGATGGCTCAAGAGTTCTCACCTTCAGAATTCCCGATGGCTATGGTGCTCACGGTAAAGAGAGCATTGACAGAAAGCTTGAGGATATTAACAGAAGAATTGAAGAAACAGGCCACGGAATGATGATGTTCTACGGTGTGGGCAACCATGGTGGTGGACCGACAAAGGGCGACATTGAATATCTTAAGGCGAATCTTGAAAGAGAAGGCTTCAATGATATGGAGTTCTCTTCTCCTGAGGATTATTTTGATGATATCTACAATGATTTCCTTAATATTCCCAGCTGGGCAGATGAATTACAGCACCACGCAAGTGGCTGTTACAGCGCAACATCACTTGTGAAGGCACTTAACAGAAAGGCAGAAAATGCTCTTGGTGCAGCAGAGAAGTGGGACACAATATCATCTGTTGTAACAGGCTCAAAGCCATCCACAGAGCGTTTTAAGGCTGCGTGGAAGAAGGTTTGCTTCAATCAGTTCCACGATATTCTTTGTGGCTGCTCAATAATGGAAAGCTATGAGGATGTTAAAGAATCTCAAGGCTTTGCAATGAACATTGCTTCTGAGGAATACAACAATGCAGTTCTGAGAATTGCAAGAAAAATTGACACATGGATTGAGGGCGTGAGTGAGCCCGTGCTTGAAACACGACACTACACAGGTGCAGACAGTGGCTTCCCAAGACCTGTTGTTGTTTTCAATCCTCACTCCTATGAGGCAGAGATGCCTGTGAGAATGTATCATCCATCCAGGAGTGTTACAGACAGCGAGGGTAATGAGGTGACCTTCCAGAATGTCCGTTCCTCCCGAACAAACGATGACCATCTTGATACACTCTTCCTCGCAAAGGTTCCTGCTTTTGGTTATAATACTTATTGGCTTGAGCCTGACCATGAGGCATGTGCACCGAAGGTAATTGACCTTGAAGCAGATTTCTTCATGGAAAACAGCTTTATGGCAGTTGAATTTGACAAGGAAACAGGCTTTATCAAAAAGCTTGTGGACAAACAGACGGGTGAGGACCTTGCAAGTGATAATTTCCTTGCAATCCCTACTGTTATTGATGATGAAGAAACAGACACATGGGCACACAATGTGTTCAAATTCCATAAGGTTAAAGGTCTTATGGAGCTTGTGAGCATTGAGCGTGTGGAAAGTGGAGCGCTTCGCTCTGTAATCCGTACAAAGCACAAATTCAATGATTCATATCTCACACAGGAATTCATTCTTGCAAAGGGTCAGAAAACACTCCGTGTTGACTGTAAGGCAATGTGGCAGGAAAAATTCACAATGCTTAAGTTTGCATTCCCTGTGGGAGGTGCAGAGGAAATCAGCACCTATGAAATTCCTTGCGGCTTTATTAAGAGACCTTGTGATGGTGACGAGGAGCCTGCACTTAACTGGGCAGACCTTACAGTCACAAGAAACGGTAAGCGACAGGGCATCTCAATTATGAGTGACTCAAAGTACAGCTATGATTGTCCGGGTGCAGAGCTTCGTCTCACAGCACTTCGCAATGTTATTTTTGCTGACCACTATTCAGACAGACCTGCTGCAGATTTCAATTTCACAGATGAAGGTCTCAACCGTTTCTCATATGGTATTTATCTCCATGGTGGCGAGGCTGAAAAGAGCGATATTGTCAAAGAGGCGCATCTTTTCAACAACAGCATTGTTGCTGTTCCCGAGAGCTATCATAAGGGTACACTTCCACAGAAGGACAGCTTCCTTTATACCAACCTTGATAATGTCTGCATAACAGCTCTCAAGCGCTGCGAGGATGGCTCGGGAGACCTTATTGTAAGACTTTATGAAACAAAGGGTATTGAGGACTCAAAGGGTTATGTAATGTCGAAGATGTTTGATAACGGCTTCTGGTTTGATATCAAGAAGCACGAAATCAAAACCTTCAGAATTGACAGAGAAACAAATGTCAGAGAAATCAATTTCCTTGAAGGAATCGTAAAATAAAAAAACTGCTTCCCGGAAGGGAAGCAGGAAATTAACCTTTAGTGGCAGAAAGTTTGCGACATATCAGAATTGATAAGATGATTTTAACAATGTCAGGGATCAAGAAGGGTACAACACACACTGTCAGGGAGGAGAAGAATGCTTCTGCACTCAATTCTCCAAGATACACTGCTGTGTACCACGTTGTTCCCGAAATGTAGCAGACCAGAAGTCCTGAAACCAGACCAACAGCCTGAAATTTAACGGAATCGTTGAAAATTCTTGTTATTACGAGATAGACAAGCGCTGTGAAAATAAATCCCCAGATGTATCCACCCGTGGCACCGAAAAGGTGACCAATTCCTCCCGAAAAGCCGGAGAATACAGGGAGACCTATTATCCCTAACATAATGTAAAGGATAATTGAGATTAACCCTCTTTTTCCACCAAGAATGGTGAGGGCAGAGAATATTGCAAGGCTTTGAAGAGTGAAGGGGATGGGTGATGGGATTGCAATGAAGGAACAAACAGCAATGATAGAGGCGAAGATTGCAACTAATATGCAGCTTCTTAAATATTCTTTTGATTTGCTTTGAGTTTTCATTTCATCACCTCGCCGAAAAATACTAACATATCGGCAGAGGAAAGTCAAATTTAGAGAAAGAAGGAAAGATATGGATACGTTAATGGAATTAGGTACTAAAATACTTAGTATCTTTGAAGCTCTTGCAGGAATGGATTTTGTGAGTGAAATTCTTCCCATGCTTGTTATGTGGGCAATAGGTGGCGTGCTTATCTATTGTGCCATTGCTAAAGATATGGAGCCGACACTCCTTTTGCCAATGGGCTTTGGTACAATTATTGTTAACCTTCCCCTTGCAGAGGTTGTCGGAGCAATTTCAGAAGAGGGTGCAATAAAGGTATTGTACAATGCAGGTGTTGCAAATGAATTGTTTCCGTTGCTCTTGTTTATCGGTATCGGCGCAATGATTGACTTTGGTCCCGTGCTTACCAATCCAAAGCTTATGATTTTTGGCGCGGCAGCACAGTTTGGTATTTTCTTTACACTTTCAGTTGCATCTCTCTTCTTCCCGATCAACGAGGCTGCTTCAATTGCTATTATCGGTGCTGCAGACGGCCCAACATCAATCTTTGTTGCAGGCGAGCTTGGTTCAAAGTATATTGGCGCTATTATTGTTGCTGCTTACTCATATATGGCTCTTGTGCCTATGGTGCAGCCACCAATCATTAAGCTTCTTACAACAAAGAAGGAACGCAGAATCCATATGAAGTATGAGGGCAAGGCTGTTTCAAAGAGAACACGAATTCTTTTCCCTATCGTTGTTACTGTAATTGCAGGTGTTGTTTCACCTCAGTCTGCAATTCTTATCGGATTCCTTATGTTCGGTAACCTTATCAGAGAATGTGGTGTTCTTGATTCACTTTCAGAAACAGCACAGAAGACACTTGCAAATCTTATTACAATTCTTCTTGGCATTACTGTTGCTGCCAATATGAATGCAAAGGATTTCCTTACAATTGAGACTGCTCTTATTCTTGGTCTTGGTCTTGTTGCATTTGTTTTCGACACTGCCGGAGGTGTTCTTTTTGCCAAGTTCCTCAACATCTTCCTTCCGGAGGGCAAAAAATTCAACCCGATGATAGGTGCGGCAGGCATCTCTGCATTCCCAATGTCATCCCGTGTTGTTCATAAGCTCGGTCTTGAAGAGGATAATCAGAACTTCCTTCTCATGCATGCAACAGGTGTTAATGTGTCAGGTCAGGTTGCATCGGTTATTGCCGGTGGTATGATCCTCAGCTTTTTCGGTAAATAAGGAGGTAGTAGCATGTTTAACTTTTTTACATTGAATTTTTTACAGTTGTTCCTTGGAGGACTTAAGTTCACCACAGAAAATATCCGTGAAGCTCTCCTTTGCTCACTTGCCGGAATGGTTGGTATCTTTATTGTTATCGGTATAATAATTATTTCTGTGTCTCTTCTTAATAAAGCAGGAAGCAAAAAGGATAAATAATTATGGATTTCAAGAAATTTATAAATGGTGCTTTAGGAAGACCTGAGAAGGGCGATACTGTCAAGCATTTCGGCTTGAGAGAAAGAGTTTCGGGTTATATTCTCACAAAAGCACAGCAGAATGTTCCGACTTGTGGTTATAATTACGAGGCAGATCTTACGAAATTCTGGGAGGAATTTCAGAGCTTCAAGGCAAGCTGTGGCTACCACATCTCCTTCAACACAATAATGATGAAGGTGCTTGTGGAGGGCTTGAAGGTTGCCCCAAAGCTTAACGCTCACATAAAGTATAATTCAACTTCATCATGCGGCACAATTGTGTTAAAAAAGCACATTGATGTTGCAATGCCGGTTATTCTTGAAAACGGAGATACCTTCCCTCTTAAGGTAAACGCTGCAGAGGAGAAGACTCTTCAGGAGCTTTCATCTCAGATAGATGATCTTTTTGAAAGACTTAAAGAAACCGATATCGATAAGGTTATGTTTGAGGTTATTGCACAGCGTACTGTGGGGCTTATGCTCAGCGGTGCTGTTATTCCTACTATTGCCCAGACTGTTACAGGCTATGTGGGTAAGCACAAGGTTGCAAAGGTTAAGGATCATTTCCATCGTAATGCCCGTGATGGTTCTATTCTTCTTATGGAGGAGCTTAACGAGGGCTCTGTGTGTCTCACAAACTGGGGACCTCTCTATGAAGGTCTTAACGGAAATGTAACATACACACCACTTCTGTTCCCTCAGACCTTTCTCATGGCAATGGGTAGCGTGAGAGACACAGAATACGCTTTCAGAAATGAAAAGGGTGAGGTTGATCTCGGTACAAAAAAGGTTCTTCCCATTACTCTGATGTTTGACCACAGAATTGGTGGCTTCAATGATGCAATGCCCTTTATCAAGAAGCTGGACGAAATATTCCAGAATCCTGAAATAATGAGAACATGGTAAAAAACAACCCCTTGAGATTGATAAGTCTCAAGGGGTATTTTGTGCCAAATCGGCTTTGTTTTTAATAATAGGCTTCTCTTTTTTTCTTTTTTATAAACTTGTAAATCATGTAAACAACCACAAGCACAACCGATGCAGATAAGCCTACGTAGGCATCGATGTTTGAATTACCCTCAATTTTCAGCTCGTTCCACAGCATTGACATATATTGCTGTGTTTCATAGTCAAGGTTTTCAAAAATCTCTGTGGGAGGAGTATTGGCTTCGTCAGGGTAGAGAATCGGGTCACCCTTTAAATCATAATCATCAGATTCAAGCACAAGGGCGTGTGGAGTTGCGTAGCAGATGTAGTTTGCATTTGCAACAGCAATCTCTTCCTCGCACATAAAGTTTATGTACAGCTCGGCAGCCTCTTTGTTCTGTGCGTTTTTGGGAATGCACATAGCATCAACAAAGAAGTTTACGCCTTCCTTAGGATAACAGAATGCAAGGTCAGGGTTGACATCGTGCATTGTAAGGAAATCACCTGCATAGTAAGCAGCAATGGCAGCCTCATTGTTTTCCATCTTGCCGAAAATTTCGTCCATAACATAGCTGGCAACGAGAGGGTTCTGCTCCTTGAGCTTCTCGATTGCTGCATCCCAATCCTTTAAATCAGTGGTGTTAATGCTCTGTCCTAAAAGGAATTGTGCAATGCCGAAGGTGTCACGGGGATTGTTGAATATGAGGATTTTACCTGCATATCGCTCATCCCACATAATGCTCCAGCTGTCGGGAGTGCCATCAACCATCTTGGTGTTGTAGATAAGACCTACCATACCAACGGTGTAAGGGACACAATATTTATTGTCAGGGTCGAAATAGAGCCCCTTGTATTTATCAAGAATATATTTGTGGTTTGGAATGTTCTCGTAATCAAGCTCAGCGAGCAAGCCTTCTTCGGCGAGCTTTGCGATCATATAGTCAGAGGGGATAACCACATCGTAGTTTGCACCACCACTGATGAGCTTGTTGTACATATTCTCATTGCTTTCAAAGTTTGTGTAGTTAACGGTGATACCGTAGCGCTTCTCAAACTCCTTGTTTACATCCAGAGAGCCTTCAGAGCCATCGGATATATATTCGCCCCAGTTGTAAACATTGATGGTTGTTCCCTTGAGGTGTGAGTAGTCTTTTTCGGGCTGTGCCATTGCAACCGGACAAAGGCAGGAAGCAATGACAAGAAGAGAGGCAATAATGCACATAATGCGTTTCATCATTTCTTTGCACCGCCCTTCTTTGAGAGCTTCTTATCTCCGTGTGCGCTCACAAGATTTGAAACCACAAGAAGCACAAGGATTGCAAGGAAGATAAGTGTTGAAAGCGCATACATATCAGGTGTAACACGGCGCTTTGTCATTGAGAAAATGCGTATAGGCAATGTCTGTGAGCTTGTGCCACTTACGAAATAGCTGATAATAAAATCATCAACAGAAAGTGTGAATGCCATCATAAGACCGGAAATGATGCCGGGCATGATTGCAGGAAGCACAACCTTGAAAAATGCCTGGAAGGGAGTGCAGCCAAGATCCTGTGCAGCCTCGGAAAGGTGAGGGTCTGTCTGACGGAGCTTTGGGAGAACATTAAGAATAACATACGGCAATTCAAAGGTGGTGTGGGCAATGATGAGTGTGCCGAAGCCCAGAGTGCCTGTTTTGCCGAAAAGTGAGCCCACAAAAACGAAGAGCAGCATCATTGAGATACCTGTAACAATTTCGGGGTTCATCATGGGAATGTTTGTAACGGTCATAATGCTGCTTTTGAGAAGCTTGTTTTTATAGCCGAAAATTGCAGTTGCAGCTGCTGTGCCCATAACTGTTGCAATGATTGAGGATGCCACAGCCACAATCATTGAGTTCTTGAAAGCATCAAGTGTGGCAGCATCGTTGAAAAGCTCCTTGTACCAATAAAGAGAGAAGCCTTCAAAGACAGAGGTGCTTTTACCCGAGTTGAAGCTGAAGAGAATCAATACGGCAATCGGTGCATACAAGAAGATGAACACAAGTGCTGTGTAAAGCTTTGATGAGAGAGAGGTCTTTTTTGTCATATAATAACACCTCCGTCATCATCAGAAAACCTGTTCATAACAGCAAGGCAGATGAAAATGAGAATCATCAGCACAAAGGAAAGTGAAGCACCCAGATTGAAATTGTTTGCAGTCTGGAACTGTGTTTCGATTATGTCACCAATAAGAATTGTGCCTGTGCCACCCAGCTTCTGTGAAATGTAGAAGGTGCTCACACTAGGCACAAATACCATTGTGAAGCCTGAAACAATACCGGGAACACTCAGGGGAAGAGTAACATTTCTGAACACATCAAGTCTGTTGCCACCAAGGTCCTGCGCCGCTTCAACCAATGAACGGTCTGATTTGAGCATAACTGTGTAAATAGGAAGAATCATATAAGGCAGGAAGTTATAGACCATACCCACAACAACAGCACCTCTTGTGTTGATAAGGTGCACGGGGTCAAGACTGAGACCTGCTGTGTTGTTTATAAAATCCACCACAGAATTGAGGGCAGAGGTCAGCAGACCGTTGTCCTCAAGAATTGTCATCCAGGAATATGTCCTGAGCAAGAAGTTCATCCACATGGGTAGCATGATGAGCATTGTCATTGTGCTTTGCTTTTCAGGACCCTTGGACGCCATGATGTATGCCAGGGGGTATGCAATAACGAGACAGATTACTGTTGCAAGAAGCCCCAGCCATATTGAAAGAATAAAGGTGTCAGCATATTTGCTGATTTGTGCCATATTGTCAATAGTGAAGGCACCTGTTTTATCTGTAAAAGCATAGTAGGCAACCATACAAAGAGGAACGATAATGAACAATACCGCCCAGACAATGTAGGGAGAGCCTGACAGCTTTGTCATAAGTGATGATTTTTGGTTCATCAAAAAGCACTCCTTTCTAAAGTCCTGAGAAGATTATTCCTCCTCGTCTTCGTCAACCTCTGCAACTGAAAGCTCATCAAACTCTTCACTGAAGGAGCTGTAGTCGCCATAAAGGCCGGAGTACTGTGATTTTTTCATAATGTGAATTGCATCAGGCTCAACCACAAGACCGATTGTGGAGCCAACAGCCTGAAAATCTGTGGATTGAATCATCCACTTGAAGCCCTTGATTTCAACAATAATTTCGTAGTAAACTCCCTTGAAGGTGATGGAGGTTACCACACCTGAAATCATGGCCTTGTCAACGGGTACAACATCGACATCCTCGGGGCGTACAACAACATCAACCTCTTCGTCAACGCCGAAGCCCTTGTCAAGACATTTGAATTTGTGTCCTGCCATTTCAACCCAGAAGTCATCCTTCATGACGCCTTCAATGATGTTGCTTTCGCCAATGAAATCTGCAACAAAGGCATTTTTGGGTTCATTGTAAATGTCGGTTGGTGTGCCAATCTGCTGAATAACACCGGAGTCCATAACAACAATTGTGTCACTCATTGAAAGAGCTTCTTCCTGATCGTGTGTAACATAAATGAAGGTGATGCCAAGTCTCTTCTGAATATTTTTCAGTTCAACCTGCATATCCTTACGAAGCTTCAGGTCAAGAGCACCGAGAGGCTCGTCAAGAAGGAGCACACGGGGTTTTACAACAAGTGCTCTTGCAATTGCAACACGCTGCTGCTGACCACCTGAAAGAGACGAAATATTTCTTCTTTCAAAGCCCTTAAGATTTATAAGCTCAAGCATTTCAGTAACTGCAGCCTTGATTTCCTTTTCAGGTGTTTTCTTAAGGCGCAGACCAAATGCAATGTTTTCATATACATTAAGGTGAGGGAAAAGAGCGTAACGCTGGAAAATGGTGTTAAGCTGTCTCTTGTGAGGGGGCACACCATTGATTTTTTTACCCTCGAAAAATACATCTCCCGAGTCAGGCTCCTGGAAGCCTGCAATCATTCTGAGAGTGGTTGTTTTACCGCAACCGGAGGGACCTAAAAAGGTGATAAACTCCTTATCGCGGATATAAAGATTCATATTTTCAATAATCTGCTGACCATCAAAGGCAACGGAGATGTTTTTTAATTCGATAATGTTATTGGACAATTATACAGCCCCCTTGTAAAGTAATAGAATGAAAATGTTTCATTCAAAAGAAAAAACCACCTACCCAAAGAACATTAAAAAATGTTTTCTTCAAATTGGTGAATTTTTGTTTTGTCCGTGGCATCAACTAAGCTTGAACCCGTGACGGCTGACACGAAATATTAATTTACTAAAACATAATATATATACAATTAAAGAAAAAGTCAATATATTTTCAGAATTGTATAAAAATATTTTTATTTGTCGAATATTTACTCGGCGTAAAGCAGAGTATCCCATGCAGGAATATATGGGTGATGCCTGAGATGAAGCTTGTATTCAGGATTGATTTTTTTGAGAAGCAAGGGGATTGTGAAAATATCAGAGCACTTGTGGTAGAGGGCAATATTCATCTTTGGTTTGTGCTGTGAAAGTATATTTGCACCGGCTGTGAGAATCTCATTTTCACAGCCCTCGGAATCTATTTTGATGTAGGTGGGCACAGCTTCGCCGCAAAGTGTGGGAAGAGTCACACAAGGGGTGAGAGAATCTCCACCAACAGCAGATTGCCTTCCGTGGAGATTTGAAAATCCGATTTCACCGTCAATGTCTGCAACTGCTACATTGTGAGCCTTGAAATTGCGAAGACCTTCACAGTTGAGGATAAGCTTGTTGAAGGATTTCGTGTCAGGCTCGGCACATATAATTTCCTTGTAATTTCCGTTTGTGTGTTGAAGGAATTTCTCTACCGTGTCGCCACGATAAGCACCGATATCAATATATGTTTCACATTCATTTAACCTGAGAATATTCCGGAAGGCTTCCTCCTCGGCTGTGGTGATTTCCTTCAGGTCAGCAAGTCTTCCACCGTAAAGAAAATTCACATAGCCTGAAAAGATTTTCTTTGAAAAATCATCTGCCATAAGGTTATAGGCTTCTTCAATCTGAGCTCGGTGAACGTTCAGGAAATCCTCGTCAAAAATTTCTGTGCCGATAACAGGCACAACGGGGATAAGCACCCTGTGTTTTTCTGCTATTTTGTAAATATTATCCATAACCTCGGGCACAGATGTGCCGAAGGTAACAATCACCGTAAAGCTTTCATATTTTTCTTCAAAATGAGATAAGGGCATAACCTGAAAGCCCCTGAAGCTCCTGCTTCTTACGAAGGAATTGCTTGCCATAACGCCCTGAATTTCAACACCCTTTGCACAAAGCACATCAAGCACCTTATCGGCACCGTTGCCGGTACCGTACATAATGATGGGTTCAGTTGTGTTTTTGAGTTCTTTCCACACAGAGATGGCTTCAATTTTAAGGCTCATGGAAATCTCCTTCGTTTTTTTGAATTTTATCACATATAATAATTCAATGCAATAAAAAACCTGCAACATTTCTGTTGCAGGCAGTGGTCATTTCCAGAAACCCAGATGATTTCTCAGACCAATTGAAATTTCGTATTGGATTTGTGCAATTTCTGCCTTGTGCCTGTGAAGGTTTTCTGAAGTACACAGCTTCTTACTGC
The DNA here is from genome assembly GCA_017380615.1 of Clostridia bacterium. Lineage (GTDB taxonomy): Bacteria > Bacillota > Clostridia > Oscillospirales > Acutalibacteraceae > DTU089. The sequence goes on from JAFODQ010000057.1 coordinate 14,649, forward strand.
GAGGAGGTCCGGCGTGTTGCTTTTTCTTACGAATGCAACGGATTCTCCACCAATGGAATTCAATTTTTGCGGCCAGAACAAATTGAGCGAATGTCATCTGAAAAACTCCTTTGTTTTGATTTTAAGACACATGTTGTGTCTTTATCTGTAATTATACATATATGTGGTGTCGATAATTGTCTTATTAGGGCGTAAAAATAAAATAATACAATTTTTTTACATAAAAATAACATATCAGGTAATATAAGGAGCTTTTTTGTTACTTGTAATGAATTTGCGATTATGCTACAATACCATAAAAGGATGAGTTTTATGAGAATTTTTAAAAATATATGTGAGCTTGTTGGAAATACACCCTTGATGGAGCTTTCCAATATTGAAAAAAGAGATAATCTCAAGGCAAGTGTACTTTGTAAGCTTGAGTGCTTTAATCCCACAAGCAGTGCAAAGGACAGAGCTGCAGCTCAGATGATTGCAGATGCCGAAAATAAAGGCATTCTTAAGGAAGGCTCTGTTATAATTGAGCCAACCAGCGGAAACACAGGCATCGGACTTGCAGCAATAGGCTCCTCAAAGGGCTATAAGGTCATTATCGTTATGCCTGAGACCATGAGCAAAGAAAGAATAATGCTCACGAAGGCATATGGAGCAGAGGTTGTGCTTACGGATGGCTCTCTCGGTATGAAGGGTGCAATTGAAAAAGCAAAGAAATTGGCACAAAGCTATGAAAGTGCCTTCATTCCAGACCAGTTTTCAAATCCTGCAAACCCTGAGTCTCATTACCTTACCACAGGACCTGAAATATGGGAGGATACAGCAGGCAGAGTGGATGTCTTCGTTGCAGGCATCGGCACAGGCGGTACAATTTCCGGCGTTGGAAAATATCTTAAAGAGAAAAATCCTGATATAAAAATAATCGGAATTGAGCCGAAGAAATCGCCTCTTATAACAGCAGGTGTGGCAGGAGGTCACGGAATTCAGGGCATTGGTGCAAATTTTGTTCCTGATAATTTTGATAAAACAATCTGTGATGAAATTATAACCGTTTCTGATGAGGACGCATATTTATTTTCACGCCGTGTTGCAGCTGAGGAGGGGATTGCTGTGGGCATATCCTCGGGTGCTGCTGTGTGTGGTGCAATTGAGCTTGCAAAAAGAAAAGAAAACGAAGGCAAAACAATAGTTGCTCTTCTTACCGATACCGGTGAAAGATATTTATCAACAACACTTTATGAGGGTGAATAATATGGATAAATTTTTAGAATCAATGGAGCTGATTACAGGCACTGTCAAGGGGCTTGAAAATATAAGCAACGAGAGCTTTCTCAAAAATGATAAGAACAGACAGCTCATTCCTAACAGAAAAGAAGTTATAAAGGTGATCAAAGACCTTCAATCTCTGCTGTTTCCGAATTATTTCAAGCACAGTGAGGGCAGTGAGAATGTTCTTTCACAGACAGAGCTTCTTCTTAATATTTACAGTCGTCTTGCAAGTCAGATTGAGGGAGCTTGTCAGTTTAACGGAACACCAATGACAGAAACTCCACAGGAAATCTGCGACAGGTTTATTGAGGAGCTTCCTCTTGTGAAAACACTTCTTATAAAGGATATTGAAGCTATTTATGAGGGCGACCCTGCGGCAAAGTGCCACGAGGAGGTGCTTATCTGTTACCCCGGATTCTATGCAATCTCCATTTACAGAATAGCACATGTGCTATATGAGCTTAAGGTTCCGCTTATTCCGAGAATAATGACTGAATATGCCCACGAGAAGACGGGGGTTGATATCCATGCAGGCGCCACTATCGGTGAGTATTTCTGTATTGACCACGGTACGGGTATTGTTATAGGTGAAACAACCACAATCGGTAACAGAGTAAAGATTTATCAGGGTGTTACTCTCGGTGCTAAAAGCTTCAAGCTTGATGAAAACGGAAATCCTGTTAAGGATATCAAGAGACATCCCGACATCGGAAACAATGTGGTTATTTATGCCAATGCCACAATTCTTGGCGGTGATACAAAGATTGGTGATAATTGCATTATCGGTGGTAACACCTGGCTGACAAGCTCCGTTGAAGAGGGCAAGACAGTTTATTATGCAAACTGAATATAGCTTGGTTCGATTGACAATGGTAATAAGTACATAATTATGAAAAGCAAAAGCGGATTAAGGAAAGTATAGAAAATATAAAAGAACCCCCGATGTTCATCATACATCGGGGGTTAAAATTATGCTATTTTTTCAGCATCCTTGATTTTGATTTTGCCAATGAATGGAATCTTGAGGAAGCCGTTGCACTTGTCATCCTCAAATGTGAGCTCGACATCAATTTCCTTGCCGGGAAGAAGAGATGTTGTTGCCTTTGCAAGAAGAGTGCTGCCGTCCTCGGAAACATCAGAAAGCTTGAAGTCGGGCATATCAAAATCTGCGCCAATAAGCTCAATTTCCATTTCGTATTTTCCGTCTTCGTTCTCAAGCTCGAAGATTGCATCTCCCTTAAAGAACATGTTGTTGATTTTAGCTTTGTATTTGCCTAAGCCTATCATTTTATATACCTCCAAAAATGATTTATTATTTTATACCTGCTGCATAACGCAGGATTTCATATGCATCTTCCATTGTTGCACCGGCTTTACCATCTGCTTCAGCAGCTGTCAGCTGTGCAGGTGTAAGAGCTACAAGCTTGTTTGATAAAGCAATTGCAATTCGTACATCATATACTGAGTGAATTCCGTCACCATCAATGTCGCCCTTAAGTGAGAAATCGTTGTTGGTAATTACAACAAAGGTTTCCGTTGAGGCAAAGGATGTGCCCACAAAGGCAGCCTGAGGTGCTCTTGTTTTTTCAATAAGGCTGTTGCCAACGGGAATGTAAACCTTTGTGGCTGTGGGGATTGTTCCTTTCGGGAAGCTGTTGAATCTTACAACAACGGGCTTTGCAAGGCTTATTGCTTTGCCGTTGTGCAGGAGAGTGACAGTGTATGCTGCCATGTCGCTGTATCTCACAGGGAGAAGGGGAGTATACTTGCTGTCAGGCTCAACAGTTACCTTTAAATCAAGAGCTCCTGTTTTCGGGAAAACGCCCTCTGAATCATAAAGAACAGTGTTTGTGGCAACATCTGTTATTGTTCTTGTTTCAGCTTTGATATATTCTGTGGGAACATGCAGTGTTTTAACATACTTTTCTGCGTAAGAACCCTTTACATAGTAGATGCCCTTTGTGAAATAATAAAACCAGTTGTCGGAGGAATCAATTCCACCAAGGAACGCCTGCTTACCGATAGCTTTTACAGAATACGGAATGTGGATTTCCTCAAGACTTCTGCAGTTGCTTAATGCTCTGTAGCCTATGGTCTGAAGATTATCACTGAGCCTGATATCTGTCATGCTCCAGCAGCCCTCAAAAGCGTGTGAGCCGATTGTTGTAACATTGTTGTACATGTTAACGGAGGTCAGGGCGTGGCAATAAAGGAAAGCCATGTCCTCAATTGTTGTGACACTTTCGGGGATTGTGAATTTTCCTGCTTTGGCTGCAGGGTAGCAAACGATGGCTGTTTTGTTCTTGTTATAGAGAACACCGTCAGCACAAGTGTAATAGTTATTGTTTGCCGGAATTGACAGCTCCTTGAGGTTCATGCTTGCATCAAAAACACCGGGAGCAAAATATGAAAGTGTGGCTGGAAGCTCCACATATTCAAGCGCCTTGTTGTCACCAAAAGCGTTACCCTCGATTGCTGTTACGGGGGAGCCGTTAATGGTATCGGGGATTTTAATTCTTTTGTGGCTTGCGTTATAGCCGACAATAGTGATTTCGTCTGAATATATGGCGTATTCAAAATCCTCAGCTGTGAGCTCAATAACCTCATCTGCAGCAGAGGTAACAGGTGCACCTGTGTCTGCAGGCAATGTGAAGCAGGCAGCTGTGAGAATTAAAGCAAGGATAAAGCAAAGCACTTGCTTTGTTTTCAAAGTTATCACCTCGTAATGAATTTTATAAGCGATAAAATACTATTTTAATTATATTATACGATGTCGGGAATTTCAATAGTTAGGATTATACAAAAAAATCCCAAAGTTTTGTCTTAAAAAAACAAAAAGCAAAGCCCTGAAGAAAATCTTCAGGGCTAAATTGCTTGTTAAGTTACTCAGATAGCACGAGTTACCTTACCGGAGCGCAAGCAGCGTGTGCAAGCATAAACTCTCTTTGGTGAGCCGTTAACTACAGCCTTAACTCTCTTAACGTTTGGTTTCCAAGTTCTGTTTGAACGTCTGTGTGAGTGAGAAACCTTGATGCCGAAAGCAACCTCTTTGTTACAAAATTCGCATTTTGCCATTGAGCTGCACCTCCTTATTGTTTTTTATAAATTCGAATTTACGTCTAAACATAAGACAACGAAATGTATCATATCACCTTTTTAATGCAAATGCAAGTGTTTTTTTTACAAAACACGCGTTTTTATGAAGTTTGACATATTAAGAAGAAATATTTTCAAGTTTTTTTTGAAAATTGCTTGATTTTTTGAATTGGTTAATATATAATATGCCCGTAACCGAACATTTGTACACTTGAAAGGATGAATATAATGGCTGAAAAATCAGAAAAGTCAAAAGCACTTGACACTGCTTTGTCACAGATTGAGCATGTTTTCGGCAAGGGTGCAGTTATGCGTCTTGGTGAAAATGCAAGCATGAGCGTTGAGGCAATCCCGACAGGCTCAATTGCGCTTGATGCTGCAACGGGTATCGGCGGCTTCCCGAAAGGCAGAATTATTGAAGTGTATGGTCCTGAATCATCAGGTAAAACAACCCTTGCTCTGCATGTTGTTGCTCAGGCACAGAAAAATGGCGGTGAGGCAGCATTCATTGATGCTGAGCACGCTCTTGATCCTGTTTATGCTGCGGCATTGGGTGTTGATATAGATTCTCTTCTCGTATCACAGCCGGATAACGGTGAGCAGGCTCTTGAAATTGCAGAGTATCTTGCCCGCTCAGGTGCTCTTGATGTTATTGTTATTGACTCAGTTGCAGCACTTGTTCCAAAGGCCGAAATTGAAGGCGAAATGGGTGATTCCCATGTTGGTCTTCATGCAAGACTTATGTCACAGGCATTGAGAAAGCTCACAGGTGCAATCTCAAAATCAAACACAATGGTTATTTTCATCAACCAGCTTCGTGAAAAGGTTGGTGTTATATACGGTAACCCTGAGGTTACCACAGGTGGTCGTGCTCTTAAGTTCTATTCAACAATCCGTGTGGATGTAAGAAGAGTTGAGCAGCTCAAGGGCCCCGGTAACGAGTTCATCGGCTCCAGAACAAGAGCAAAGATTGTTAAAAACAAGGTTGCTCCTCCGTTCAAAGAGGCAGAGTTTGATATTATGTTTGGTGAGGGTATATCCAAATATGGTGAAATTCTTGATCTTGCTGTTAAAATGGGCATAATCCGTAAGAGTGGTGCCTGGTTCTACTATGGTGAGGAAAGACTTGGTCAGGGCAGAGATAATGTTAAGGATTATATCAGAAACACACCTGAATTCTGCGACGAAATCGAGGCGAAGGTTCGTGAGGGTATCAAATCAGCCATTTCTGCAAGAAACCCGATTTCCCGCAGAGAAGAAGGCGTACCCGTTGCCCCGGTAACAAAGGAGAAGGCACGAGCAAAGCTTGATATAGCTGTTGATGACGACGAATAATGAGAATCACATCAAAGCCGGGTAACGGCAATAAGGTGCATATTTATATTGACGGTGAATATACGCTGACGCTGTACGATGATTATTGGTACAGGTTGGGCTATGAGCAGAACCGTGAAATTACAGAAGAAGAGCTTGCTTCCTTGAAAGAGGAGGCAGGCTTTCGCTGTGCTTATGAGAAGGGAATACAGTATCTGTCTCTTCGTGCATACTCTTGTAAGGAAATGTATAATAAATTAAAGCTGAAATATGGTCCCGAAGCATCTCAGAGAGCTGTTGATAAGATGCTTGAAAGGAAATATATTGATGATGAGGCATTTGCCCAAACCTATGCAAGGCACCTTTTTGAAGGCAAAAAATACGATGTCAGAAGAATTTCCTACGAGCTCAGGCTCAAGGGCGTGGAAGAGGAAATTATTGATTCTGTGCTTAAAACACTTGACAATGACCCGATTCTGCGTATTATAGATATGATAGACTCTAAATATAAGAGATATATGGAAAACGAAAAGGAACGAAAAAGAATTGTGAATCGTTTAATCCGTATGGGATATTCCTTTCACGATATTAAGTCGGCGTTCAGAGAGTTTGGTATTGAATTATAGAGGTGAGCATTATGGATCGTAAAGTTGGTATGGTCAGTCTCGGCTGTCCTAAAAATCAGGTTGATGCTGAGATAATGTTGAAAAAGCTTATTGATGCGGGATATATTCTCGTTCAGGAGGCAGATAAGGCAGATGTTGTTATTGTAAACACCTGTGGCTTTATTGAGGATGCCAAGAAGGAATCTATTGATGCCATTCTTGAAATGGCAGACTTCAAGGAGGACGGAGTTCTTAAAAAGATTCTTGTAACAGGATGTCTTGCCCAGCGCTATGCCGAAGAAATCTTCAATGAAATTCCTGAGGTGGATGGTGTTATCGGTATCGGTGCTAACGATGATATTGTTGCAGCCTGCGATGCTCTTTTTGAGGCTGATGAGCAGTACAGCTCATTTCCTGATAAGGAAAAGCTTCCCCTTGATGGAGGCAGAATTCTCACCACACCTGAATACACAGCATATCTGAAAATTGCAGAGGGTTGTTCAAATTGCTGCACCTACTGTGCAATTCCTTCAATCAGAGGTGGCTTCAGAAGCCGTAAGATGGAGGATGTGCTCGAGGAAGCGAAAATGCTTTGCGAGAAGGGTGTTAAGGAGATTATCCTTGTTGCCCAGGATACCACAAAGTATGGCGAAGACCTATATGGCGAACTGAAATTGCCTGAGCTTCTTGGTGAGCTTAATAAAATTGAAAATCTTCACTGGATTCGTCTTCTCTATTGCTACCCAGACAGAATTACCGATGAGCTTATAAACGCCATTGCAGAAAACGAAAAGGTTTGCAAATACATTGATATTCCTATGCAGCACGCAGACGGAAAAATTCTTAAGGCAATGAACAGAAGGGGAGATGAGCAGAGTCTTCTTGCGCTTGTTGAGAAGCTTCGTGAGAAAATTCCCGGAGTTGTAATAAGAAGCACCTTTATCACAGGCTTCCCCGGTGAGGGCGAGGAGGAATTTGAAACCCTCTCGCGCTTTGTAAATGAAGCAAAGCTTGACAGAGTGGGCTGTTTCGCATATTCCCGTGAGGAGGGCACTCCTGCATATGACTACCCGGATCAGGTTGACCCTGAAATCGCAGCTCAGAGAGCTGAGATAATTATGGAGCAGCAGTATCGTATTGCAGAAGAAAAGCTGGATTCGTTTATGGACACCACAGTTGAGGTGCTTGTTGAGGGCTACGACCCATACACAGACAGCTATTGCGGAAGAACATATATGGACGCACCTGACATTGATAATGTTGTTGTGTTCACATCAGGCTACAGAATTGACGATGGCGATATTGTTCCCGTTGAAATTTTTGATAAGGATGAATTTTCACTCATTGGTGAAGCAATATGAATAAGAAAAATATACCAAACATTCTTACAATCGTAAGAATATTCCTCACACCTGTTTTTCTTGGTGTTTTTCTCAGTGAGATTAAAAATCATTTTCTCTGGGGACTTGTTGTTTTTGCAATTGCAGCAATCACAGATTTTCTTGACGGAAAGCTGGCACGGAAAAATAATATTGTCACAGTTTTTGGCCAGCTTGCTGATCCTGTGGCAGATAAGGTACTCACCACATCGGCACTTCTTGCGTTTATGCAATTCGGGCTTTGCAATCTGTGGATAATTATGATAGTATTATTAAGAGAGTTCACAATAACCTCCTTCAGGCTTGTTGCCACAGCACAGGGTATTGTGATTCCTGCAAATATCTATGGAAAGCTCAAGACAGCATCGCAGATGATATTCTCGTTTGCAATAATGCTCCTTGCACATCTTCAGGAAGCAGGTGCATTGGGAGCAGAATTCCCGTTGGCAATGATATCAAACATTCTTCTGGGAATTACAGCTGTGCTTTGCGTGATATCAGGTGTAATATATGTTAAACAATCAATTAAGATTATAGATTTCTCGAAATAATTGGAGGAAATATGAAGCTTTACAATTCACTCACAAGAAAAAAAGAAGATTTTAAGGAGCATGTGCCCGGTAAGGTGAGCATGTACACCTGCGGACCTACAGTGTATCACTTTGCACATATAGGTAATTTAAGAAGCTATATTATGGAGGATGTTCTTGAGAAATACCTTCGTTACAGTGGCTATGATGTTAAGAGAGTAATGAACATCACTGATGTGGGACATCTCTCAAGCGATGCCGACACAGGCGAGGATAAAATGGTCAAGGGCGCAAAACGCGAAAACAAGACCGTTATGGATATTGCCCGTTTCTATACAGAGGCCTTTTTTAAGGATTGTGAAAAGCTTAATATCAAGGTGCCCGATGTTGTTGAGCCGGCCACAAACTGTATCAAGGAATTCATTGATATGGTGCAGGGTCTTATCGAAAAAGACTATGCATATCTTGCAGGTGGTAATGTTTATTTTGATACATCAAAGCTTGATGAATATTATGTTTTCAATAAGCACGATATTGAAGAGCTTATGGTTGGTGTACGTGAAGGTGTTGAAGAGGATACCAACAAGAGAAATAAGAATGACTTTGTTCTCTGGTTCACAAAATCAAAGTTTGAGGAGCAGGCTCTTAAGTGGGATTCTCCTTGGGGCGTAGGCTATCCCGGTTGGCACATAGAGTGCTCTGCAATCAGCCTCAAGCACCTTGGTGAGTATCTTGATATTCACTGTGGTGGTATTGATAATGCATTCCCTCATCACACAAATGAGATTGCACAGAGTGAAGCATTTATTGGTCACAAGTGGTGTAATTTCTGGTTTCATGTGCTTCATCTTAACACCAACACAGGAAAAATGAGTAAGTCAAAGGGCGAATTTCTTACAGTTTCCCTTCTTGAAGAGAAGGGCTATAACCCTCTTGCATACCGTTTCTTCTGCCTTCAGTCACATTACAGAAAGCAGCTTGTTTTCTCATATGAAAACCTTGATGGTGCTTCAACTGCTTACGAAAAGCTTCTTAAGAAGATTGCAACCCTTAAAGAAAATGAGGCAGATGAGCTTGATGCAGCTGCAATTGAAAAGCTTCAGGGCAGCTTCAAGGCAGCACTTGATAACGATATAAACACATCTCTTGCAGTAACAGCAGTTTACGATGTGCTTAAGGCAAACACAAACGATAAAACAAAGCTTTATCTTCTCAATGATTTCGATAAGGTGCTTTCACTTAACCTTGTGGAGGGTGCAAAGAAGCTTGTTGAAGTGAAGGATGAGCCTCAGGGCGAGAAGGATGAGCTTACTCTCTATGTTGAAGAGCAGATTGCTCTCAGAGCAGCTGCAAAGAAGGAAAAGAACTTTGCAGAGGCAGACAGAATCAGAAACGAGCTTCTCGAAAAGGGCATCAAGCTTCTTGATACCCGCGAGGGCACAACTTGGTCAAAAGAATAATCAGGAGATATTATGACAAGCAAAGAAAGAGCAAAATTAAGAGCTGAGGCAAATGGTCTTGATCCCATTTTCCAGATTGGTAAAGAGGGCATCACAGCTGCTGTTGTTGCACAGCTTGAGGATACCTTTAATACCCGTGAGCTTTTCAAAATCAAAGTTCACCTTGAAACTGCACCTGAAAGTCCGAAGGAGCTGGCAACAAAGATTGCAGAGGCCACAGGCTGTGATATTGTTCAGGTTATCGGTGGCACAATCGTTGTGTTCAGAATAAACCTCATCCTCCGTCAGAAGGAAGCTGAGAAGAAAAAACGTCAGAAAGAAAAGGCTCGTAAAGAGGCTATCGAAAGACGCACTGAGCGCAAGAGACAAAAATACGGCAGGTAAAAATAATGGAAGAAATTATTACCATTGAACAAAAAGTGAAAAGAAAGAAAGCGCCTTTTATCATAGGTGTGATTATTCTTGTTTTTGCAATAATCGGTGTTGTAAATATTGTGGGCTTCGTGAAGGATGCCGTTAAGCCTCAGGACGATGAATCTGCACAGCTTCAGGAATATGCACAGTTTCTTACCTGGGTGGTGGGTGTTGACCCTGCATCCTTTTCCGATATCACCTCTGCAAACAAGGATGATCTGAGAAATATTGCAATTTGTAGCCTTATGAATGATGGCATTACAACAAGCACCTATACAGTAAGTGAAAAGGGCTTGACGGTACCTGCATCAGATGTTGAGCTTTATTATTACTCAATGTTTGGTCAGGATACATCAATTGTCCATGCAAATGTTGTGGGCTATGGCTATGAATTTGCCTATGATGCTGCAAATGGTGTTTACTATGTTCCACTTACAGGTGTCACTCCACCATTTTCCGTGAGAGTGGAATCTGCAAAGGTAACAGGTGACTTTATTCAGCTTCGAGTTGGCTATGTGGGAACAAGCAATGTGGAAATTGATGCACAAGGAAACCTTAAATCTGCACAGCCGGATAAATATGCCGATGTAACTCTCAAAAAGACAGAAAATGGCTATAACCTTATTTCACTTATGGCAGTTACTGTTGGAGAATATAATTAACAAACCGACCTTCCTGAGTGAACTGCCCCAAATTGTGCGGACAGTACAAAAACGACCATAATGGTAGATAAAATTAAAATTTAAGCAACAAACTGATTTCGTTTTTCAAGCGGAGTCAGTTTTGTTTTAAGTTGAATTCTTTCATTGTTGTAAAAGTC
>JAFODQ010000058.1 GCA_017380615.1 Clostridia bacterium
CTAATTCTAATATTTCTTTTTCATACTGTTTGATATGTCTGTATTCTCTGGGCATAACAAAACCTCCTATAGTAGTTTCTTAATTCTACCATAGGAGGTCTCTTTTTTCTATTGTCCGTTTTTACTGGACTTGTTCATTAACACCATCGGTCTTTTATCTTATTAAAGCAAATCTTTAAATAAAGCGTAGTTGGCCTTGGAAGCCTCAAGCTCTCCTGCCTGAATTTTCTTAATAATTTCAACAATTCTGTCATTGATTGGAGTTTTCACACCGTGCTTCTTACCGAACTCACAAACAACACCGTTAATTGCATCCACCTCACAGGGCTTGCCCTTCTTTAAATCCTGAAGCATTGAAGGCTCAATAAGTCTGTGCTTTTTCATTGCCACAGGAAGGAGAAGACAGCCGAATGCGCGTTTGAGAGCATTCTTGTAATAGAAAAGTCCAACAATATTCTTACCCTGAACAGGTGCAAATTCAACACCTGCTGCATGACCAACATCTATGCATTCCTTCATGCAACGAATGGCAATCTTCTTACCCTCTTTATCTTCGGAAACATCACCGAAAACGCCGCCTGCAACAGTACCGAGACCTGAGAAAGTTGCATTGATAAGAAGCTTTGACCAACGAGCACCCATAAGGTTTGTCTCTTCGTGAACAGGACACATAAGCTCAAGCAAATCCTTAACCATTTTGAACTGCTCATCTGTGATGCCCTCCATTTTGCCCATATGGAAGGAGAGGCTATCCTGCTCGCTTGTGAGCTCACATACACCGGGCTCAATCAACGCTGCACCCCATTCGACAGCACAGCCCATTGTGTGGTTTGCACCAACAATCTCAGCAATACCCGGCTCAGGAATACCATTCTGAAGAGTTACAATAACGCCCTCTTCCGAAAGAAAATCCTTAAGCATGGTAACAACATCCTTATTGAAAAGCTGTTTTGTAAGAAGAACGATAACATCATACTTACCTGTCATCTGATCAGGTGTGATTGCTGTAACAGGAACAGTCATATCAACAGTTCCGATAATGTGTGCACCCTTATCGTTAAGAATATCAACATGTGCTTTGTTACGGTTGATAAGATCAACCTGACCACCATTTTTTACAATATAAGCACCGAGAACTGTGCCGAGAGAGCCTGCACCATAAATTGCATATCTGCCCATATTTACACCTCATTTAAGATTGATAATTTTATAACATAAATTATAACACATATATTAATCCAGGTCAAATAATTCTTACAATTTTGGTCTGCGAAACTGGATTTACTTACCCTTTGCTTTTGGGCTAATTAAGTTCATTTTTGTTTCTTAAATAAATTTCAAATTAACTCTTGATTTTTCTCTGTTGTTTGGTTATAATATCAAGGTCCTATCACTTAAGGGCAGAATATTTTTATTTATTTGAACAGATGGAGAGTTGTCCGAGCTGGTCGAAGGAGCACGATTGGAAATCGTGTAAACGGCCAAAACCGTTTCGAGGGTTCGAATCCCTTGCTCTCCGCCAGAAAAGAACCCACATTTGTCTAACGACAAGTGTGGGTTCTTTTCAATGAAATAAATCCCTTGCGGGATTTGTGAAATAACGCTTCGCGTTATGAAATAGCTGTCGCTATGAAATACGCTGAGCGTATGAGGGATTTATTTTATTTCACATTTTGCCGCTAAGGCAAAATATTTCATAATCCGCAGGATTATTTCATATTGCGTAGCAATATTTCTTTTAATATGCTATAACACTCGTAGAGGTGAGGATTATGAAAGAAAATAAACTTGTCGACTTATCGGAGTGTTAACATGGCCAAAAACTACTTATTGACGCATGCTGAACAACTTTGCAACCAATACAGAATACTTGGTCAAGACCTTTTTGGGTAAAATTCAAAGAGCATTTTTGCCCATCTTGTGGCTCACAACTAAAAGTACAAAGTGCTTCCAAACAAACCCTCGTTAAAATCAACAAATTAGAGCAGGCTGTTTCTACAGCCTGTTTCCTTTTTTATTATTGAAACGCACAGCAAGTGTATGGTATCATAGAAATGGTGATTTTAAATGCTTATTCTTGAACATGGATGCTGTGTTTTTCCCTGCCCCACAAAAAAGAAAAACCCTCTTTTAGGTGATGCTGTAATGGGCTTTCCAGCTGATTACACCGTGGTGGACCTGGAAACCACCGGACTTAACCCAGCAACCGATTTAATAATTGAATTTGCCGCTTTGAAGGTACGAAATGGTGAGATCATTGATAAATTTCAATCTCTTTGCGACCCTGGCTTTCCCATTCCACCACAAATTGAAGCAATCACAGGCATTTCAAGTGAAATGGTGAGAAACTCGCCCAATCCACGAAGCGTACTACCCGATTTTCTCGATTTTGTGGAAGATGACTTTGTGGTGGGTCACAATGTTCTATTTGATGTTAGATTCATTGCTGCCTGCAACGGTGACTTCAAAAACACAAACATTGACACAATGAGGCTTTTCAGGAAGCTTCATCCCAATCTGATGCACCACAGATTAAGCGATATGGTTCATTTTTATAATGCTACAAACGAAACCGCCCACCGTGCCTTGTCGGACTGCTTTGCAACCCAAAGCTGCTTTGAAGCTATGGGATGTGAGGTTGACAAAATCTTCGGTACTAAGGAAGCTTTTTTAAAAACACTTAAATAACACACGAAAGTGAGGAATATATATGGAATTTAAAGAATATCACAAAAATCTTGAAAATCTCCATGTGGGTACAGAGAAGCCTCGTGCTTACTTTATACCCTACGACAGCCTTGAGGATGCACTTTCAGGAGACCGTAACAAATCTTATTATTTAACAAATCTTTCTGGCGAATGGAAATTTAAATACTTTGAGAGCTTTGAAGATTTTGACTATGAAATCTGTGAATCAGACTTCGACACCACATCACTTGACAAGGTGCCCGTTCCCGGTGTCGTGCAGCTTTATGGTCTCCCTGAAATCACCGACTCTCCTCTTTATTCAAACCTGAAATATCCATTTTCTGTTGATCCACCTCACGTTCCTGATGAAAATCCTTGTGCTTTCCACACCCGTAATTTTGAGGTTTCAGCTGAAATGCTTGAGAGAGACAACATCATCACCTTCGAAGGCGTTTCCTCCTGCTTTTATCTCTGGATTAACGGAAGCTTCGTCGGATACAGTCAGGTGACCCACTGTACAAGTGAATTCAACGTTTCACAGTATCTCAAGGAAGGCACAAACACAATCAGTGTGCTTGTTGTAAAGTGGTGCGATGGCTCATATCTTGAGGATCAGGACTATTTCAGATACACAGGCATTTTCAGAGAGGTTTATATTCTCTCGAGAAACAAGGTAAGACTTTCAGATGTCTATATAAGACAGGCAGTAAGCGAGGATTTATCCTCCTGCACACTCACTGTTGAATGTGAGCTGACAGATAAAGCACCTGTTCTTTATGGCTTGGTAGCACCCGGTGGTAATATTATAAATAATGGTGAAAGTGCTGATAGCACATTCACTCTAGAAATCCACAAGCCTCTTCTCTGGAATGATGAGAAGCCTTATGTTTACACACTCTTCCTTACAGTGGAGGATGAAATCATCCCATTCCAGCTTGCATTGAGAAGATATGAAATCAAGGATAAAATGCTCCTTGTAAACAACAAGCCCATTAAGCTTAAGGGTATTAACCGTCACGATTCATCTCCAGACACAGGCTATGCTGTGGATATGGCACACATGACACGTGATCTTCTTATGATGAAGCGTGCAAATGTGAATGCTATCCGCACCTCCCACTATCCTAACGACCCACGTTTCTATGATATGGCAGAGGCTCTTGGCTTCTATTTAATTGATGAGGCTGATATTGAAACTCATGGTATGGGTTTCAACACGGATACCGATTGGGATTGGATGAGATGGAGCAGACTTTCCACAATCGAAGAGTGGCGTGAGGCTTATGTTGACAGAGCCGCCCGTCTTTTTGAAAGAGACAAAAACCACGGATCAGTCTTGATGTGGTCTCTCGGCAATGAAAGTGGCTGTGGCTACAATCACAGAGCAATGCGTGAATATATCAAAAACCGTGATGCAAACTCTATTGTCCACTATGAAAACGCTCACCTTCAGTTTACTGCTGTGCCAGAGGGTGAAAGCTGGGCAGACATTTCCGATGTTGAAAGCAGAATGTATCCCGGATATCAATACACAATTGATTATCTGAAAAACCCCGAATACACAAAGCCATTTTACATGTGCGAATATGTTGACTCTGTCACCACAGGTGATGTTTATCCCTTCTGGGAGCTTGTGGATGCAAACGATAATTTCTGTGGCGGCTGCATTTGGGAATGGTGCGATCACAATGTAAACATCCCCGACGAAAACGGAAATCCAAGATATTTCTATGGTGGAGATTTCGGTGATTTCCCCAATGATAACATCTGTTGCCTTGACGGTCTTGTTTTCTCTGACAGAAGAGAGAGACCCGGCTACTATGATATGAAAAAGGTTTATGAGCCCTTCAGAAGCACATTTAAAGATGGTGTGCTTACAATAAAAAGTGTTCGTTACTTTGAAAATCTCAAGGACCTTTCTCTTAAATGGGTGCTTTCACAGAACGGTGAAGCTGTTGCTGATGGTGAAATTTCATCTCTTGACATTGCACCACAGAGCGAGAAGTCATATGATCTTTTTAAGCTCTCTGATTACGAGCTTTGCGGAGATTGCTTCCTCACAGCAACAGTACACCAGAAAAATGCAACACCCTGGGCAGAAGCTAACTATGAAATAGGCTTCATGCAATTTGAAATACCTGCACAGGTTAAGAAGCTCAACCCAAAGAAATCTCCTCTTATTCTTGCCGAAACAGGAAGATTTGCAACAATCAGCTGTGACAGAACAGAATATTATTTTGATAAGGTATACGGTAGAATTCACGGAATCAGTAAAAACGGCAAGGATATCACAAAAGAACCTGCCAAATTCAAAATATGGCACGCACCTACATATAATGTTGGCTCATATAATGAATGGGTAGCAAATCACCTTGACCACATTTATCAGAAAACATACTCTGTTGATATCGCAAGCAGCGAAACTGAAATTGTTATCAAAACAAGAATTGCCCTTGGTGGCCCTGCAAACCCACCAATCCTCAAGGCAGATGTTGATTACATCTTCAGAGATGACGCCACAATGGAAATTCGTTTCCACGGTGATATCAGAGAAAATGCACCAACACTTCCCCGTCTCGGAATTGAGCTTATCCTTCTTGAGGAATGCGAAGATATCAAGTATTTTGGCTTGGGTGAAATTGAAACATACCCCGATAAATATCAGGCAGCCCGTTTCGGTGAATATGAGCTTACAGTTACCGAAAACTTCGTTCACTATGTAAGACCACAGGAAAACTCCTCTCACTACAAGACGAGACGTGCCTGTGTTGGTAAAAAGGGTGCCTATGGTATATTTGTTGAAGGCACTGAGGGTACAAAGGACTTCTCCTTCAATGCATCTCACATTTCTGCTGAACAATTAACAAAGGTTAAACACGATTTTGAGCTGAGAAACGAAGGAAAGACCTTCTTTAATATTGATGCCCGATTCACAGCACTCAGTGAATGGGAAGAGCTTGACAACGACGAAAACAATCGTGTTTTCAACGATAAGCAGATTGAATTCAATTTCAAATTAAGTGTTGTTGAAATGTAAGACACAAAAAACTCTCGATTCCAAGGAATCGAGAGTTTTCTTTTTTAGGAATTTAATAGTTAGCTGTGCAGGATACACCTGATTGGAACCAGCTTCTGTAATTGCCATAGGCGGCTCTTACGGTGTAGGTATAAACCGTGCCCTGCTCTGTCTTTCTGTCAATAAAGGTAACTGTTGAATTACCCTTCACAGTGCCGATAAGTGTCCAGGACTTATCACCCTTTGCTTTTCTGTAAACAACATAGGATGTTGCAACGGGCACCTTCTGCCACCTTACCTGCACTCCGGTCGGATAACTCAGTGCTGAAACAAGCTTTGGTGTATTGATATAAACTGTCTTCCAGCCATAGGAATTACAGCCTGAAAGTGTTTTTGAACCATTTGCTCTGATTGTATAGGTATAGGTAACACCCGGCTTCACATTAACATCCAGATAGCTGTTACCTGTTACTATATTTATTCTTGTCCAGGTTTTTGCATTACCTGCTTTTCTGTAAATATAATAGCTTGATGCACCATTAACTCTGTTCCAGGTCAGATATATACCTGTTGTGGAGTTTGAAATTGTGATGGTTGGCGCCGTAAGGTATTTCATTGTTCTTCCGGTGTAATTGAAGCTTGAAATATCCTTACCATTTACGGCTCTTACTGTATAGGTATATGTGGAAAGGCTCTTAACAGTTGCATCTCTGTAAAGAGTACCTGTTGTATTGCCGATATATGTCCAGTTGGTCTCCTTGTCTGCCTTACGGTAAACATTGTAGCTCTTTGCACCGGGCACTGCCTTCCAGAAGGTTGTGATTGCACCATAGCCGTTTGACTGTGATGTAAGCACAGGTGTGGAGAGATGCATAAGACCCCAACCACTCATATTGCAGCCGGACATAATGTTACCCTTGTACGCCTTAACTGTATATAAATAATTCGTACCACTCTTAACCTTCGTGTCTGTATAGTAAAGAGTCTTAACTGCTGCAATTCTTGTCCAGCTTCTTGCACCTGCAGCCTTTCTATATACATAGTAGCCCTGTGCACCTGTGATCTTATCCCATTTGAGATACACACCACTTGGTGAGTTTGAAAGGGCAACCTGTGGTGCTTTGACATAGGTCATACACTTGCCGGCGTAAGCACTTATGCTATCCCCGTTGCATGCCCTGACCGTGTAGCACATAATCTTGTCCTCATCAGGATTTTTTTCTGTGTAGGTAAGTGTGTTTGCATCAACAGTTGTGATATAGGTGTAATACTGTTCACCATATATTTTACGATAAACTCTGTATCCGGTTGCACCTTCAACGCTATTCCAGGAAATTACCTGACCTGCAAAATCATTTGTAACACTTTTGATTACAGGGTACTTTAGGTAAACGCTTCGCTTAGCCGTGGAGAAGGCACTTAAGTTTTCTCCGTTGTAACTTCTCACAGCATAGTAAACTGTTTCACCGGGCACAACACTTGTGTCACGGTACTCAAGTTCATCTGCTGAATTCATTGCAACAAGAGAGTACTCCCCTGTTTCCCCAATTGCCTTGTAAACATAATAGTTAACAGCTCCATCCACAGCCTCCCAGGTAAGGTTTGTATAGCCATTACCGTTGGTTGTTGTGAGTGTTACAGGAGCACCGATAAATCTTATCTGTGGCTCTTCGGGCTTGAACAATGTGCTCTGACTGCCTTCAACAACAAGAGACACCGCATAAGCATACTGTTGATTGCTTACCACATCTGTATCAAGATATGATGTTTTATCTGTCTGAGTGATAGGTGTCCACACACCATTGCAGCCTCTGTAAAGAACATAGCCTTCAGCATATTCCTTGCCCTGCCATGTAACATTGATACCACCAATACCGAGAGTTGGTGTTGCAACAAGCTCCTCGCTCCATCTGTAAAGTGTGTTTGAGGTTTCGCTTTCTTTACTCTGTGCAAGAACATTATCTGCAACGATAGTGTAAGTGTACTTAACACCCTCTTCAACAGCCATGTCAAAATAGGTTGTGGTGTAGTTACCTTCAACAACCTGACACAGTATGGTCTGACCTGTGCTGTCCTTTCTGTAGATAACATAGGATGAGGCTCCACCCACTCTGTCCCATGAAACAGCAATCCCATTTTTCTCATTAACTGCAAGAACATTTGAAGGAGCTTTTATGAAATAGATTGAGCCCGAAGCAATCTTTGCACCCTCTGAATTGTTAATAAGAGGACAAACTGCAAATGTGTATTGTGTGCCACTGACAACTCCCGTATCACTGAAAGAGCTCTTATCTGCTGTAACAGTGCCTGCCTTCTGCCAATCGCCTGACGGTGTTTTTCGATAAATAACATAGCCGTCAATATTCTCAATCGGTGCCCATGAAACCTTAACAGCTGACTTTTCAGATTCAAGCGCTGTCACGGTTGTGGAAGGAACACGGGTAATCGTGTAGCCTGTTATATTATAGGCGCTGTCACCGAGATTGGTGCAGGTTTTGATTGCATAGGTATATGCCGCACCCGGTACAACAGCTGTATCAAGATATGAGCTATCATTTGTTTCAGCATATTTTGTGAGAGTTGTTTCGGAATTGATTGCTCTTCGGTAGATTACATAGTATGTAGCCTTAGGATGAGCCTCCCACTTAAGCTGAATACCTGAAACAACATTTTCGTATAACTTTATCTGTGGTGCCTTTACAAAGAGCACTCTTTCGCCCTCTGTGGCAGAAACACTTACAAAAGAATCTGTTGCTGAATTCACATCATACTCATACTCAACACCATCCTTAACATTTTTATCCTTATAGATAGTGTCGAGATTTGCAGACCTTATTGCAATTTTTATCCATTCAGCTTCTCCTGAAGCACGACGCATAATATAATAGTTTGTTGCGCCATCGGTCTTTGTCCAACGGATTTCAACACCATCGGACACATTGGCAACGGAAGAAATCTGAGGCTTTGCAATATATTTGCTCTTAAGAATGTTGGAATCAACACTTATGCTACCATTGTTGCTGTATGCAGCAATGGTGTATGAATATGTGACACCACTTTCGAGCCCGCTGTCTGTATAGCTTGTGGCATACCTACCTGATGTTTCACCGACAACCTTCTTACCTTCTGAAGGTGAGCTGCGGTAAACAATATAGCCATCTGCACCCTCAACGGAGGACCATGTCATGTTGAAGCCTTCTGCAGAAGGAGAAATATCACCCGCCTTGGGCGCTTCAAGTGTTACAAAATTCTCATAGAATCTGATTTCCTTCAAGCCGTCTGATGGCAAAATATTCTTTTCGGGTTCAGAGGTTGAATAATACTCTCTGCAGAAGAATTTAACAGATGTTTTAGGGCGTGTGGAATCAACAACCTCAAACACCATATTGAAAAATGGCTTCGCAGAAACACCTGTTGAAACAGCAATCTGATTCATATATGCAATAGAATAAATATTGCTGTCATCCTCTGTTACACCGTGAAGGAATGTGCCTTCAAAATTCTGTGTTGTTCCATTAGTTGCATTTGTTGTCTTTGCAGGCTCGCACAAAAGAGGCTTAAGCACGGAGCTGTCATACTCAACAAGAATAACAGCACCTGCAATATTGCTCTGGTTTGCGGTCACATTGATTGTGTATGTTACAAGTCCGTTTTTCACTGGAGAACTTGTTACCGCAAACAAGCTTTTTGCATCTGCCATATCTGCCGCAGAAACAACAACGCTACCGAAACAGCTTAATAAAATTATAATGCTCAGAAGCATTGATAAAGATTTTTTGAACATGGAATTTCTCCTAAGAAATTGATTCTTGTTATCCCAAAATCCCTCGTGCAAATGCACGAGGGATTAAATTTTTAGTAACGGTCTTTACAGGAAATACCCTTTGTGTTATATGAACTCATGGTTGATCCTGAATATGCTCTGACAGTGTAGGTGTAGGTTACACCCTTCTTTGCACTCTTATCAAGGAAGGTTACTCTGTTAACTCCACTGACAACACCAACCCTTGTCCATGAAGAGCTGCCTGTCTTACGATATACATAGTAACCGGTTGAACCATTGATTTTGTTCCACTTAACTGTGATACCCGCAGTTGAGCTTACAGCACTCACAAGAACAGGGTTTGCAAGTCTCTTGAGATAGAGTCCGGTTGTATCAAAAGCACTGTGCTTACCACCATCGGCTATAACTGTGTATCTGTAATAGCCACCGTTCGCATTCTTAACGCCAGGGTCTGTGTAATAAGTTGTCTTAACTGTGCCAAGATATGTCCAATATGTTGAGCCTGCACCACGGCGATAAACTCTGTAGCCGTTTGTTACACCTGCAACTGCGTTCCATTTGATATAAAGTCCGTTTGCTGCATTGGAAATACCAGTAAGCTTTGGTGTTGCCATGTATTTAAGGTAAAGTCCGTTTGTGTCAAAGCCACTGTATCTGAGGTGTGCATTGCCCTTGCTGTCAAAGCCATCATAGGATGCTCTGATTGTGTATCTGTAGTAGTTACCACTCTTGATCTGTGATGCTGCCTTACCCTCTTTGTCAAGGAAGGTAGTCTGTGTTGCAGGAACATCACCAAGATAATACCAGTAGTTTGTGCCTGCACCGCGACGGTAAACTCTGTAGCTTGTCGCACCATCAACCTTTTTCCAGCTTACCTGAACACCACCAACAGCATTTGAAACCTTGTCAAGGTCAGGTGTTTCGATGAAGCGGTTTTCAACACCCGGCTTGCGACCTGTCCAGCCATCCGGTGTATTTGCTTCAACCTCATACTGATAAACCTCGTTACCGATAACAGATGCATCAATAAACTCTGTCTGTGATTTACCTGTGGTTGTGATTACTCTCCATGCAGTATCATCTTCACTTGCAAGCTTACGCCAAACCTTATACTGAGTTGCATCATCAACAGGTGTCCACTTAATAACAACACCGGCAACCTCATTGTAGAATGAGAAGATTGTTGGAGCAATCATCTTTGTCATTGTAACTGTTGATGGGAAGCTACGGATTTCACCTGCAACAGCTGTTACACGATAGGTATATTTCTCACCTTCAACAATATTATCTGAATCAAGATATTCAAGAGCATCCTTTGAAAGCGTTGTCAATACACGGAAATCTGTGCCTGTGCCGTCTGCTCTTTCAATAATATAGCTCTCTGCACCATAAACAGGAATGATTGTGACCTTAACGCTGTCACCACTGTTCTTTGCTGTGAAGGATGGTGCTGCAAGGAATTTTGCTGACAGCACCGGTGCTGTCATTTCTGCAATGTTTGCACCATTATATGCTTCAACCTTATAGTTATAAACGATACCACTTGAGATTTTTGTATCTTCATAGGTATTGCCTGATGTTACTGTGAATGCCAATGTGTAATCGGCATCGCTTAATGTTTTTCTGTAGATTCTGTAGCCCTTTGCATTTGCAAGCTGATTCCACTGAAGCTTAACACCATTTTTGATTGCTGTGTAGGTGAGAGATGTAACAGTGCCAAAATTCATACCTGCAACGCCGGTTGCGCTAAGACCACTTTCGTATGTTCCGATTTTAGCCTTAACATTATATGTGTACTGAACATTCTGATCAGCTGTTGTGTCAACGAACGCTGCGTCTGCAACAGTTGTAAGAAGTTCATAATCTGTGCTGTTTGTTTTTCTGTAAACAGCATAGTTTGTTGCACCGTCAACAGAAGCCCATGTGAGGCTGATGCCGTTTGACTTTGTAGTTGCCTTAAGGCTTGCAGGAGTATTGACTCTCTTAATAACCTTGGAAACACTGTATGCACTGCAGCCTGTTTCATTTTCTGCAACAACAGCGTAATCATAAAGAGTATTGTTTACAGCTGATGGATCAACAAATGTGAGTGCTGATGTAGATTCACCGATTTTCACATAGCTTGAATTTTCAGTTTTTCTGTAAACTGTGTAAAGATCTGCATTTGCAACTGTGCTCCACTGAAGCTTAATGCCCGCTTCTGTGTTAACCACTGATGAAAGAACAGGCTTTGCAAGTCTTGTAAAGAGGTCACGGGTTGTTGTGTGGCTCTTGTCCTCACCCGCTGTTGCATAGATACTGTAAACATACTTTGCACCGTCTGCAACTGCTGTATCTGTGAAGGTATATTTATTTAATTCGAGGGATGATGAAGGGATTGTTGCAAGAAGAGCCTCTGCGCCACCATTAACCTTTTTGAATACATAGTAATTTTCAGCACCACCAACACCTGTGATTGTAAGCTGAATACCATCATTGGTGTTTACCATATTGATAGCAGGCATTCCGATATATCTGCACTTTGCAGGTGGAACATTGATACCTGCTGAATAGCCTAAGCTGTGATATGCACGAACAGCATATTCATATGTAATACCACTTGACGCTGTTCTGTCAGCGTAGCTGAAGTTATCACCGTTTGCATAATCTGCTGCTGTGATATTCTTTGCGATAACTGTATAAGCTGAATCGCCTTCGATTCTTCTTAACACGTCATATTTCACTGCACCACTAAGTGCTGTCCAGTTAACCTGAATGCCATTTGCGAGAGCATCTGCTGATATGAAGCTGATTGCACCGAAGTTCATACCTGCAACGCCATTGCCGGCAACTGCTGTTTCACCCGCCTCGTTAACTGCTGTTACGAGATATGAGTACTCCACGCCCTGTGTGATTGTGTTATCAATATATTCAATTGCAGCTACGCCTTCTGCGAGAAGAGACCACTCAGTACCAGCCTTACGGTAAACATTGTAATAATCTGCACCTGTGCAGGAATTCCACTGTACCTTAAGAGAATCTTCATCATAAGAATCAACAGCTGAAATCACAGGCTTTGAAAGAGTGTGGAACTCATCTGCAAAGAAGAGCTGTCTCTCATCGTCCTTCAATGCCCAGATATCATTTGTGCTGTCATTATCCTTAGTGTTAAACTGACGGCAATAGATAGCAACCGTTGCATTGATTCTCTCTTCAGAGATAGCCTTGAATTTAAGTGTGAAGGCAACAGTACCTGCAGCCTTTGTAACAGGATCTACATATGTGGTTGCGATACCATATTTATCCACTGAGTTGTACTTGAAGCCATTTGTGAACATGCCGCCTGCTGAAAAATCAGATGACACCGAGCAGGACTCAAGGCTGAGCTGAGTTGAATCAAACTCCATATCAAAGTTTGAGCCAATAAGGTTTTTCGCCTCACCTGCAAGCTTTACTGTGTAGGTTATTTCATCATTAGCAAAATCTGTTTTGCTGATAACAAACCAATCGTTTGCTGTTAACGCCTCAGCAGGCACAGCTGCCACCGAGAACACTGATAAGGTCATTATCAATGCAAGTAAAAAGGAAAGTGATTTTTTCAAATTAAATCCTCCTAACGGGGTTTTGAATTAGATTTATCTTTCAGCCCTGGTGTGGCAAACGCCACACCTTGCTGTTTTTTCTGTTATGAACGTTTAATTAAAAGACCGTTTCCGTTGTAACCGCTCTGATAACCGCTTACTGCCTTTACAGTGTATCTGTAGTAAACGCCACGCTTAACATTCTTGTCTGTAAACTGATTTGTTTTAACTGCACCCATGTAAGTCCAGCTGGTTTCACCGGAAGCCCTGCGATAAACTCTGTACTCAGTAGCACCACCAACTGCACCCCATTTAACATTGATACCGGCTGTGGTGTTAGAAATTGATGTGAGCTTTGGAGCAGCCACACACTTTGTAAGAAGACCAGCTTCAAAATCACTGAGCATGCTGTAGAAAACAGTTCTTACTGTATATTTGTAGTAAACACCGTTTTTAACATTGCTGTCATTGTAATAAACATTCTTGGTTGTTGTGAGGTAAGTCCAGCTCTTTTCACCGGAGGCTCGTCTGTAAACTCTGTAGCCTGTTGCATTTGCAACCTTATTCCACTTAACCTGAATGCCACTGTAGGTATTGGCAACAGATGTGAGATGAGGAATACCAACATAGGAAATCTTCACGCTCTGATATGAGCTGGCACCTGACTGACCAACTGTGCGGACTGTGTAGAAAACATTTCTGCCAGAAACAACAGCCTTATCTGTGTAAGAAAGTGTGCCTGCCGGAACTGTTTTAATATATGTCCAGTGCTTGTCTCCGTTATACATGCGATAAACATTGTAGCTCTTTGCACCGCTCACAGCATTCCAGCTAACCTGAACACCACCTGTAACAGCCTTTACTGTTACCTTTGGAGCTGCGTAGTAATAAAGAGCTGCATATCTGCAAACCGCACTTGCTCCGTTTGCTGTGTATGCACGCACCGTGTACTCATAGTATGTGCCACTCTTAAGAGCATTGCTATCGTAATAATTAACCTTGCCTGCAGGAACTGTTGCAAGGAATGTCCAGCCTGAACGGCTGCCATCTGAATTGATAACTCGTCTGTAAACCCTGTAGCTTGTTGCACCTGCAACTGTGTACCAGCCAACCTTAACGCTTGCAGGCTGAATTGAAACTGCAACCTTATCTGTGGGCTTTACGTAGTAGCCGGTGATTGCTGCCTGCGCTGCCGAGTCATAATCTGAATATGAGTTATAAGCGCGAACAATGTATTTGCCTGTGGAGTTTGCTGAAACATTCGGATCGTCATAGGTGAGACCCTTTGTGGTGCCGATCTGTACATAGCTTGAACCGTTGTACTTGAAAACCTTATAACCTGTTGCACCGGGAGTTGCCTTCCACTCAATTCTCAAGCCCTTTTCATAGGAATAAACACCAACATAGCTGATTTTGTTAAGTGTTGAGGAGGTGATTTTTGAAATCAACGGCGGATTTGAATCATTTTTCTCAATCCGCTTGCTTGTATCAGCTGTGTTAAACTCAACACAATAAAAGCTTACACTAGTCTGAGGATACGTCTTGTCTATGCACTCAAAGGTCACTGTCATAAACGCCTTGTCTGCGTTGCCCACATTGTAGGTATCCATAGAAACAAAGGCAAGTGAGTACTGATTGCTTGTACCCTTAACCTTATCTGCGACGAAAATACCATTTGCATTTGCAGCTGAGGAATGCGCACCACCACTGACAGGCTTAAGCACTGCAGGGTCATAAACAACCTTTACAATAGTGCCTACAAGGCTGATATTTTTTCTGAGAGAGATGTTATATGTTACCTTGCCGTTCACAAAGCCGGTGGAATTAACATACATTACATCTGCAGGGCTCGCTGCACTGACACTGACTGTTGCAGCTGTGAAAACAGAAGCAATCATTATCAGACACAAAACGAGAGATAAAGCTTTTTTCATCGAATTATCTTCCTTTCGAATTATTAACAATGTTTCAAAATTATTAACGGAAAGTTAATATGCTCACATAAATATCCGCACACTTCCCAATCATAATCGTATGTATTATAAATATAACATAATTAGCCGTTTTCTGTCAACGAAAACGGCTAATTGTTAATGTAAAATTTACAATTGGATTTTTGTTGTTTTTATACACAAATCGCGGTCTAAACAGCTATGCTGTGGCGTACACTGAAGAGCACATCCTCTGCCTCTCGCTTAAGTCTGCTTGACGAAACATTCACACAGCTGTGCACAGTACCACCGGAAAGAGAAAATTTAACCTTCAAGGCATCCTTTGCCTTTGCCGCAAAACGCCCTTCTCCGAAGATTATACAATCAATGGTTTTGTAGCGAAAATCAAAATCTTCAATGAAATTTGTTACGCAAACCGGTAACACACCGGCAAACTCATCACAGGCAATAATAATTCTGTCAAAGCTCTCCATACTGATGTCATAGGTGCTGTGAATATTCTCTTTTCCACGGCTCCCGAGAAAGCTCTTCAAAAAGGATTTTCTGCAGGCTGCAAGCTGAAGAGAGTTATCCCCCGCTCTTCTGAATGCACTCTCTCGGCAGAGAGAATTTATTACTGAATCCGAAGAGCAATAAACGAACAAGGTTTTCAAGCCCACACCTCCATTTTTCATAAGCACGAAGCACAATTTCTTGTTGATTCTGCAAGGTTAAACATCTATATATAGTATATCACAAATCCCCAAAAAATCAACATATTCCGACAATTGTTCACAAATATCTACCTATTAAACAAAGCAAAAACATATTGTTTGTGGACTATGATGAATAGTTTTTAAAACTTGTTGAAACTGCTGACATTTTGTGATAAAATCATGTTAAAATGTTCAGAAACACATCGGGAAAGCGGGTATTTTTTATGAAACCAATCAGAACTTTTCTTCAGCAGAACGCCATAAGATTCTGGCTCAATGTTGAAAAGCCGTTCCACTCAATTTCAAAGGGTAAGCTTGCAAAAAACATGTTTATCAAAGCTGTTGAGCATCCATATGTTGGCAGCAAGGTAAGGATAATAAAAGAAACTGACAATGCTACATACATTGCAAAATTCAAGGATGATGGATCATTTGATGATGGTGATTTCAAGATTATGACAGGCACCGATATGCACCTTTACGATGTGCCTGAGGATGTAAACAAAACACTTGAAATGTTTGCAAAGCAGGTCCGCGACGAAAAGCCTGACCTCATCATATTCACAGGTGATGTGCTACTCACAAAATTCCAGCACCTTGACACAATTCAGTTTGCGCAATTCATGGAGGACCTTGGTGTTTACTGGGCATACGCCTTCGGCAACCATGAAGCAAGAGAGGAAAAGGAATATTTCAAATATTTCATTTTCAAGGGCTTTTGTGATTATCCCCACTGTCTTTGCAAATTTGGTGATCCTGAATTATTCGGCTTCGGCAACTACATAATCAACATTATGAACAGCGAAACAGAGCTACGCCAGAGCCTTGTGTTGTTTGACTCCGGCAGAGACATCTGCGAACCACACATCACAAACGATAAATTGCCTGAAGATATTGCAAAATCCGCTTGCTATGACTATATCAAGCCATCACAGATTATATGGTTTGAAAATGAAATGAAGGCTCTCAAGAAAGAATACGGTAAAGTGGAGCCCATGCTTTATATGCACATCCCGATTCCCGAGTATCAGGAGGTTTATAACCACATTGGTGACAACACCTATGCCCCTTCCGGCAAGGCAGAAATTCTTTATGGTTACCAATTTGAGAGCGTTGGTTGTTCAAAATATAACAGCGGTCTTTTTGACGCAATGAAGCGTGTGGGCGCAAAGGCCATCTTCTCCGGTCACGACCATGTTAATGACTGGGCAGCAAAATATGATGGTATATTACTTGTTTACAACCAGTGTGGCGGCTACGGTTGCTACAATATGTATAATTATGACAACTTCCGTTACAAATGGGAGGAAAAGGATTGGATGCAGGGCTATACCATAACAACTGTCAGGAAGGATGGCTCCTTCGAGCTCAGACAGAGCTTTAATGCAAAATATCTTAATTCATAAATTTTTTACAAAAGTTATAAATTTGTTCATATTCTTTTAATACCAGATTAAAAAATGGATGATATACTGTAATTGTCAAAGGGAGAATCCCCGAGACAATTACAGTTTTTCATTCCTATCTCCTTATTTCCATATTTACCCCAAGAAGGACCTTGCTGTGCTAACGGCAGGGTCCTTCACCTTAAAAAATCAAAGATAGTCTCTTATATCAACAGCAAGCTTCTCTTCAAGATTGATCAGTCGTTTGCAGATATCCTTTGATTTTTCACTTGCAGCCTCATACTGATTGAGGTATTTGTTAAGAGATTTCACACCCATGTTACAGCCATCTGTCATAAGGTCTGCAATTGTTTCATCAGATTTATCCATTGCCATTTTGAAGCTCGTCTTCATTGTTGACATGCCCTTTGCAATGGGATTAGGGTCTTTTCCGTCATCCTGATAATTCTCAAGCAGAGTGTCAATTTCCTTGCTCAACTCAATGTGTTCATTCCTGCAATTGCTCAGGTATTGACGAAGGCTGTCGCTCTTGACATCATCCATAACATCATCAATACTTGCAATACCCATCTTCACACCTGCATCGCATTCTCTTAAAAGTCTTATTGTATCCTGTTCAATCATAAAATCACCTTTCAATTTTGTTTATTACAGTTTTCCCCAAAAATAAAAGGATATTAAAATTTATTTAAATTCTGCTTGACTGAAAAATACAATAATGATATAATTTCCCACAGACGCAATGAAAAAAGCATCAATATGGGGGCGTAGCTCAGCTGGGAGAGTGTTTGACTGGCAGTCAAGAGGTCATGGGTTCGATCCCCACCGTCTCCACCAGAAAAAACCACTTCTTCGGAAGTGGTTTTTTCAATGAAATTCGCCGTACGGCGAGTGAAATCACTTCGTGATGAAATACGCTAAAGCGTATGAAATATTTGATTCGCAAATATTTTGGCGAATTTTATTTCATCTGAGGCGAAGACGAAGATTTCATCCAAGCTTGCTTGGATTTCATATTGCAAAGCAATATTTCATTTTGATCACATCAATGCATCTCAATACATTTCTACACCCTCCTCGTCCATCTCGTGCGGTTCGCCTTGGCGGAGCACGAGGGACAAACAACCGGGGTAATTTGCGAAGCAAATGCGAGGGGCTTGCCCCTCGATCCCCACCGTCTCCACCAGAAAAAAGACTTCACTTTTGTGAAGTCTTTTTTCAGTTCTATTCGCTTATGCGAGTTTTATTTTCTTCGAAAGTGATATTGCTCCGCAGTGATATTCGGCTAAAGCCGAGTTGTTTGCGAATAGAATA
>JAFODQ010000059.1 GCA_017380615.1 Clostridia bacterium
CCTTTGTTTCATTTTCACTTGCAGCCTCATATCCCTTGAAAAAGTAACCTGCCGGTCTTTTAGTCCCATTATTTCTCAATTCCCACGCAAGGGGAAAATTTCTGTTAAGGTCCACTCCGTTGTAATTTGCCTTATACTCAGAAAGCACATCAACATAAACACCATCTTTAACAGAAAGCTTTGATAATACAATATCCAATCCATCTGGATTTAAGCAGGGAACAATGTAAACGGTATATTCAGAGAGCAATGCTTTTATATCATAGTCACCATATTTACCGTCGCCCTTTTCATTGGCAAAGCAATACTCCTCAATAACACGCAGAAGATATTTTGTTGTCAGGTGCTCTCTGGCATGGAGACCTCCCACAACGAGAGCCTTCTTTTCGCCACTGCCCATTGTAACCATGGGAATTGCTTTTCCCGTTGCTGTTGTTCCAAGAGTAAAGCATTTAAGACTTTCGCTATATTCAGATCGAAGCGTCACAACAGCCTCAAGAAGAGATGAATAGCTTTCGGGAGTGGTTACATCCACCATTGAAACAAATCCATT
Organism: Clostridia bacterium; assembly: GCA_017380615.1. GTDB lineage: Bacteria > Bacillota > Clostridia > Oscillospirales > Acutalibacteraceae > DTU089. Next base: position 554 of record JAFODQ010000059.1, read on the forward strand.
TTCCTCTAATTTCTCGTCTGTTTTATTGACAGGCTTAAGCTCGGCTCTGTTAACGAGAGAAAGCACAGCTCCCAGAACAAGCACAACAGCCATAAGCACCGATATTATCTTAATCCAATTATCGTAATCTGTTTTCTTCACACCAAACCCTCTTTTCAAAAATATTTTATATTAAACAACCACATCTGTCAATAAAGGCATATCCAACCTTTATATCTAATACAATATTAATATGGAGGTGTCTGTTATGTCGGAAGATAAAAAAGGAATTTTTCCACACAACTGTATTTTAGAGGACAGAAAGCGTCTGTCCGTTTCTGGTGTAAACAATGTTGGTAGCTTTGATGAAGAAACAATTGTTGCCATCACAGATTATGGTGAAATGACAATCAGGGGGCAGTCTCTTCACATAACCAAGCTTTCCCTTGAGGTGGGTGAGCTTGTGATTGAGGGTAGTATAAACGGTCTTCAATATGCCGATGTGATTGAGAAATCAGGAGGATTTCTCTCAAGGGTATTTCGCTGATGTACACAGTACCACAAAGTGAGCAGCTTTCCATTTTTCTCAGTGCATTGGGCTTCGGCTTCATTCTCGGTGTGCTGTATGATTTAATGAGAGCAATTCGTCTTTCGTTGCCAGCCTCAAAAATTGCCACTGTGATTTTTGATTTATTGTATGTATTCATTGCAGGAATTTCAAGCTTTCTGTTTATTCTTGCCCTTAACAAAGGAGAAATAAGGTTTTACATTATCTTCGGTGAGCTTGTGGGTGGTGCTTTCTATTATGTCTCCTTTGGTATTGCAGCAATCAAGCTCACAAACAGACTTTCAGCAGGTCTGAAAAAGTTTTATTGCTTTCTTTTCAAGGTGTTTTCTACGCCCTTTAAATTTATACATAAAAAATTTTCTTTATTTTTTAAGAAAAGTGAGAAAAACTCACAAAAATTAAGCAAAAAACACTTGCCAAAACTTATGATGTATGTGTATAATTTGAGTGGTATGTTTTTATCAGGCACGAAATCACACGGAAAGGACGGCATCAGCGATGGGAAGAGCAAAAAAACAAAAAAAGAATAAGCCCAAAAGCATTCTCACAATTGTAATTTGTTCTGTAGTAATCATCTGTCTTCTTGTCCCCATTATCTTAAAGCTTGATGGTATTGTTGACAAGAAAAAAGAGCTGGATGCCCTCCAGAGCACTCTTGAAAGTCAGGTTGAGGAAAATTCAGCCTTGGAGGAGGCTGTTTCTCAGGGTGATGAGGCAGAGCTTATGGAAGAATATGCCAGAAAAAAGGGCTATGTTATGCCCGACGAGAGAGTTTATGTGGATATAACTCCCGGCATCTAATTTATTTTTATTTTTGAGGTAAAATATGGCAGTAGAAATCGGCGCAATTGTTGAAGGAAAAGTTACAGGCATCACAAACTTCGGAGCTTTCGTTGAGCTTCCCGACAAATCAACGGGTATGGTACATATTTCAGAGGTATCATCAACATTCATCAAAGACATTCACGAGAAGCTTTCCGAGGGAGACACAGTCTCCGTTAAGGTGCTCGAAATCAACGAAAAGGGCAAAATTGCACTTTCAATAAAGAAAGCTCTTCCACAGGAAGAGGAGCAGCCCAAGCCCAAGCGTCCTGCAGGCGACAGACCGAAACGCTCCCAGCCACAGGTGTGGACAGGTGCGCAGAAATCCGAGCCTGAAAATATGTCATTTGAAGATATGCTGGCAAAGTTTAAATCTGTCAGCGATGAAAAAATGAGTGACCTTAAGAAAAACAATGTTGCAAAGCGCGGAGCTTCAACACCACGCCGTGGTGGCAACAATCCAAGAGGATAAAATCCAGACCGTGCCCTAAGGGCACGGTTATGCTATATGTAAGGAAATATTCAAATGAGAGAGATTAGTGCAAAAACAATTGAAGCTGCTGTTGAAAAGCTTTTTCTTGAAGCAAATCTGAGGCTTCCGCAAAGCCTTGAGAATAAAATAGCTTCCTCTCACGCAGAGGAAACCCAACCACTTGCAAAATCAATTTTTTGTGATATGTGTGAGAATCTGCAGGTTGCCCAGAGCCTTAACATACCCATTTGTCAGGACACAGGCATGGCTGTGCTTTTCTGCGAATTAGGTCAGGAGGTGCACATCACAGATGGTGATTTTAACGAGGCAGTTAACAATGGTGTAAGAAAAGCCTATGTGGATGGCAAAATGCGTTGCTCAATCGTTAAAGACCCCATTCGCAGAGAAAACACCAACGATAACACTCCGGCACTGATTCATTTATCAATTGTGCCAGGCGATAAGATAAAGCTCACAGCTGCTCCCAAGGGCTTTGGCAGTGAAAATATGAGCCAGGTTAAAATGTTTAATCCCTCTGCCACTGTGGATGATATAATTGCTTTTGTTGTTAATACTGTAAAAGAAGCAAATGCAAGACCCTGCCCACCCGTTGTACTTGGTGTGGGAATAGGCAGCGATTTTGAGGGAGTTGCCCTTCTTGCAAAGAAAGCCCTTTGCAGAGACATTGAAGAAAGAAATGCAGATGAATTTTATTCTCAAATGGAGGATAAAATCCTTCAAAAGCTTAACAAGCTTAATATTGGTTGTCAGGGCTTCGGTGGTGATATCACAGCCCTCGCTGTGAATATTGAAACAGCACCCACGCACATTGCAGGTCTTCCCGTTGCAGTTAATGTGGGCTGCCATGTAACAAGACACAAGGAAACCATTATTTAATGGTTTCCTTGTTTATTTTCATTTTTAATTCCTCGTATATTTCCAGAAGCTTGAATTTTACAATATATTTGTTTCCCGAATCAACAAGCTTTTCCTCAGAGGGAGAAAAATATTCTTCTGAAGTGGCTGCATCTGCTGTAACATCCCCTGCTGCAGGCACACACAATGGCGGAAACATAACGCACCACCAGTTCTTCCCTTTTCCTTCACCAAGGATCACCCTTAACGAAAGATATTCACCTGCAGGAAATGTCAGCTCCTCATATTTTCTTGTTTCATAATATTCTGTTGTGAGAGTTACCTCTGCACCGTATTGAAAACCATTTTCTTCTAGGACATCGCATGCTGTCTCGAGAAGCTCTTCCTTATGCTGTAAAAAATAAAGGTGTGCACTCTCTTTATCAGTCCCCTGTAACAATAGCTCCTTGTTTCTTTGAAGAAGTGCATCTCTCACCTTTAATTTCACCCCCTGGTCAAGGAAAGAATCACTGTTTGCAAGAATGTGAAGCCTCACAACCTCTTCCCTGACACTCCCTGCAGAGGCTATAAAATAAGTATATGAAAACGCCATATACAGACTAAGGATTATTGCCACAACGCTCAGAAGCAGCTTATCTCTTCTTATATTCATTTTCATTATCCTGAAATCAATCATAATAAAACCGTCCTTTCATTCAAAAGAATTCTTGGACGGTTTTTTGTTTTTATTCACTTAAAATTTCCACACCCTGCTTCGAGGGAGCACAAATATAGATTTCCTTGAATTTGTCCTTCAGAATATCAGCAGCTTTCTGAGCATCCTCAGCATTTTCGAAAATACCGAAAACTGCAGAGCCCGAGCCTGTCATGCAAGCAGCTGCTGCACCGTTTTTGTTGCAGATATCCTTTATATCCACCCTGCCGGGAATTTCAATCGCCTGCTCAAAAACATTGGAGCAAAGCTTAAGTGCCGAGGACCACCTACCATCGCTTAACAGCTGAAGCATTTGCTGATTTTTAGGATGCTTCATATCCGTGAGTGCATCCACTGCAGCATATGCCTCTTTTGTGGAAACACTGCTTTGAGGCTTCACTATCAGAATGGTATAGCCTTCCATATCCTCAAGTGGAGCAACAATTGCACCGGTATCAAGGCAAAGCGCCGTGCCCCCCACAATGCAAAAGGGTATATCTGCTCCCACCATCGCACCGATTCTGCAAAGAATTTTTTCGTGGTAGGCTGTGCCAAAAAGCTTGTTAAGTGCCACGAGAACTGCTGCACCGTCTGCACTTCCTCCACCCATGCCAGCACCGAAGGGCGTTTTTTTATCAATGTGAATATGAATACCCTTATCTTTTTCAATATGGGAATATTGGAAAAACTTTTCTGCACATTTATATACTATATTACTTTTGTCTGTGGGCACACCGCTTACGTTGCAGGACACAGTGATTTCCTCGCCCTGTGTTCTTTCCACGGTAACTTCATCTCCGAGACTTACAGATTGCATTATCGTGAATAGGCTATGATAACCATTTTCCTTCACGCCGGTTATATCAAGCAAAAGATTTATTTTTGCATTTGCCTTAAGCTTCATAGTATCACCTCTGCCTTTACTATAATATACCACACACATAAAGAAAATAAAAGATTATTCTGTATTTTTCACAAAAACCTATTCATTTATGATATTTTGTGGTATTATTCTTCTTGGCAAATTATCATATAAGGATGGTATAAATATGACTGATATAAAAATCATTGATCTTCACACCCACACAGACAGCTCACAGGACGGCAACCATCCTGTGGATTTAATGGCACAGACTGCTGCTGACAATGGAATTCAGACAGTTGCATTTACTGACCATTGCGAGGTTGATGTGCTCTATTCAAGTGGCTTTGACAAGCGCGCCGAAAGAAGCTACCGAGAGGTTTCTCGTGCAAAAAAGGAATTTGAGGGGAAAATTGAAATTCTTCGAGGAATCGAGCTTGCACAGCCACACTATGAGCCTGAGCTTGCTGAAAAAATCATCAATGCAAATCAGTATGATGTTATCATCGGTTCTCTTCACAATCTGAGAGGCAGACCTGATTTCTATGATTTTGAAACCTTTGATGGACTTGATGTTGAGGCTCTTATGAATGAGTATTTTGATGAGCTTCTCAATATGCTTCAGTGGGGCAACTTTGATATTCTTGCACATATTACATACCCCTTCAGATATGTTTTCAACCACTGTGGCTATGTGGAGGATATAAACAAATACAGCAAAAAGGTGGATGAAATTCTTCGCCTTTGTGCAGAAAAAGATAAGGCTCTTGAGATAAATATGGGTGGTCTCAAATACCCTATCAATCTTCCGTCACCTAACATTGACACAATAAAAAGATATAAGGAATTGGGTGGCAAATTGGTAAGCGTCGGCTCCGATTCACACTATGCAGAAAGAATCGGCTTTGGTATTCCAAGAGCATACGAAATTGCCCGCGAGGCAGGCTTTGATTTTGTTGTAAAGTTCAACGAAAGAAAGATTTCAGAGCATCCGATTAAATGAAAATTTATTGCATAAACAAAAAAATTATTCATAAAGGCTGAAAATATACAACCGGGCAAGCCTGACATATTTGGAAATTTCTGTAAAGCAATCCACTTTACAATGTTCATAAATGTGTCAATTTTGTTCAGAACACAGATTTTCTTCTAATTTTAAATTCCGAAAAAGAATAATTTTGTAAAGCAATCAACTTTACTTCTACAGTTTTTTGAACATTCGTCACAAATCTACATATTGTATATACACTTGCATATACAAAAATCCCAACCGAAGGAGGGTGTCTGCTGTGAGAAAAATTGAATATGTAATCACACAGGAATTTGACAATCGTCCCCTTCTTCACTTCATGAAGGAGGAGCTTCGTCTTTCCACCTACATAATAAGACACCTGAGAAACACTCCCCAGACAGTATTCATAAATGGTGTTCATCACAGAGTTGTGGACAAGGTTTTTGTCGGTGACAGGCTGACTCTTGTTATCCCGGAAAAAACAACGCCTCCCCCCTTGTGGGATGTTCCCATTTCAATATTATATGAGGATGAAGATATCCTCATTGTAAACAAGCCCTCCGGAATTTCCTCGCACCCCACTCACAATCACCCAAACGGGACACTGTGTAATGCTGTGGCAAATTATCTCATAAAAACAAA
>JAFODQ010000004.1 GCA_017380615.1 Clostridia bacterium
GAGCACATCTTCAGCTTCTTTATTCTTCAGAGAATCCCTATGCTTATTGTGAGAGAGTTCGGTCTTGCAAGAAATTCATATGTTTTCATAATCCTCAGCTTCTTCGGCACAGTTGTTATGTGCATGTTCTATGATGAAGCAATGGCAAGGCTTGATAAAATCGTTTTCAAAAAGAGAGAAAAGAAGAAAGCATAAATTCTTTAAAACCCAAATAAAAAACGGAGATTCCCACCGGAATCTCCGTTTCATTATGTGCTGCAAAGCACTATTTCTTTATGTAACAATTGTAGCACAAAAAAATAATTATTACAAGTCTTGTATAGTTTCTCTTATTATAGTAAAATTCAAATTACACAGTTTCATAAAAAGGAGAGTATGCTTTGTTTTCAAAGGATATGATTGCTGAAGAGCAGAAGTTTCAGTTTGTGAAGAGCTTCCTTGAGGAAGAAACAGTCCGTCTTGCAGCTCTTATTGAGGAGTGCAGGCAGGATGTAAGGGCTCAGGGTGAGGATTTCAATATGGATAATCCTAATGGTGGCATGTATTCCGGCATGGAGCTTACACAGATTCACTATGAAATGGAGAAGAAAATGCAGTGTATGGCAGAGTCTGCCAACACCATTGCATTTTACGACAAAATAAAGAATTCACCATATTTTGCAAGAGTTGATTTCAAAATTGACGGAGCTATGAAGGAGAAGCAGATTTATATCGGCTTGAAAACACTCCAGAATCCTGATACCTATGAAATGTATGTCTGTGACTGGAGAGCTCCCGTTGCCTCACTTTTCTATGAGGATTTTGAGGACACGGCTTATTTTGATGCACCAAAGGGCAGAATTTACGGTGATTTGCTTCTCAAAAGACAGTATAAATTCAAGGATGGCTGCCTTTACTATTACGTGGATAGCGATGTTAAAATTGACGATGATATTCTTCGCGATGTGCTTTCCTCATCCTCAGGCGAGCACCTGAAGGTTATTGTTAACAGCATTCAGCGTGAGCAGAATAAGGCTGTGCGATACACAGACAACGAAAATCTTCTTGTGGTTGGTCCTGCAGGAAGTGGTAAAACCTCTGTGGGCTTCCACAGACTTGCATATCTTCTTTACAGAAACCGTAATGAGATGTCCTCGGCAGAAATTGTTATGCTTTCAAGCAACGATATTTTCTCAAGCTACGTTGCAGATATCATTCCCGAGCTTGGTGAGATGCCCATAAATTATGCATCCTTCTACACCATTTTTGCGGCAGAAATTCCCACACTTGAAATAAACGATTACTACTCTCTTGCAGAAGCTATAATCAAGGGTGATAAGCTCCGTGAGGAAAATGCATCCGTTAAAATGAGCAGAGATTTTATGTCTTACCTTGAACAGAGGGCCGATTCCATTGAGCCTGAATTCAGAGATGTTTCATATCACGGCGAAATTATTGTTTCAGGGAGCGAGCTCAAGAAAAGATTTATGGAGGATGATGAGGATACAGCAAAGGCAAGGGGAGAGAGACTTTCCAGTTTCACTCAGGCATGCATTGATACCTTCTTTTCTGAAAACAGAGATGTGATTTACAAGGATATTGACTCTGCAACAGAGATTGATGAGGATACCTCGAAGCTTCTCAAAAGAGCCAAAAAGGATGTTAAGGCAACAGCTGTTGATATGATAAAAAGGGCAACCCTTATTGATCCCGTGGCAATGTATTTCAAGCTGCTTCGTGAATATGCACAGATGAAAAACAATCCCACTCTCAATGAAACGGAGCTTACTCTTCACAAGGGCTACCTTGAGTTTGAGGATGCTCTGGGAATTGTTTATCTTAAAACTGTTCTGGGCACAAGTGCTGTGCTTAGTGGTGTTAAGCATCTGCTCATTGATGAGGCTCAGGATTTGTCTGTTATTCAGCACGAAATTCTCAGAAAAATGTTCCCACGGGCAAGAGTCACACTTCTTGCCGACACAAATCAGGCAATTGTCGGTGGAATTAATATTGTTGACAGCAGCACTCTTGCAGAGCTTTACGATGCAAAAACACTCCGCCTTAACAGAAGCTATCGTTCAACAAAGCAAATAAATGACTATGCGGCATCGCTTCTTGGTGATGGTGAAAAATATGAGGTTTTTGAACGGAATGGTGAAAAGGTTGAATTCCTTAATGGAAGCACAGAGGAGCTTTCAGCACTTGTGAAAGAACTCACGCAGGAGGGAAAAACACTTGCTGTTATTACAAAAACAGCAGAGCAGGCAGCTTCTCTTCACAAAAGTCTTTCTGAAAAAGTTTCCGGTCTCAGGCTTTGCGACAACAAGTCCTGTGAGATGTCAGATGCTCCCGTTGTGATGCCTCTTGCTCTTACAAAGGGTCTCGAATTTGATACGGTTGTGATTGCAGATGAAACCAAATGCTTCACATCTGATGGCAATGAAAGATATCTCTATCTTGCTGCAACAAGAGCACTTCACAAGCTGGCTGTGTTTGAATATTAAATGAAAAGGTCGTACGGATTTTTCCGTACGACCTTTTATTACAGCTGTTTATTTATTTCTTTTCTAAGATTGAGAAGCCACTGATATTCGTGAGGATATGTCTTGAAGGTCAGTGGTGTATCAAGATCCTTTTCAAGAATCTTCATAACAGCCCTTCTGCCGATTTTCTCTTCAAGAAGATTGAGCGCCCTCAAATCCTGCATTGCATCGGCAAAAACCTTGTGGCGCAGGGAGTTGAGCGGGGTTCCATTCTCGCCGGGATAAACCACATAGGCATCTCCCGAGGGAAACGCATTGCCGGCGTCGGATACCTTGAAGGGATCAATGGGATGCTTTGAGTACTGTGAATACCAGAAGTTGTGACCCCACTGGAGGAAGCCCTGTGCCTTGTATTTATAAAGCAGCACACCGAGAATTCTGTTTCTCTGTGATGGCTGGGAGAACATTCTGTTGGGGAGATAGCTGTGAACCTGAGTGCAGCAGTAATATGTCCAGAAGTTTTTTACCTCGGGTCTGAAAACATCTGCTTCGTCTTCGCCACAAACAGGTGTTTTGATAAGCTTGTTGTGGAAAAACTCAATATCTGAAAGTGCATCCAGGCTGTTGAAGCCTTTGAACAGACGCTTTACTATATCGGCAGCCTTCGTATAGCTTTTGAGCTGCTTTTCGTTAGGCTCGTCTGAAACATGCATCCAGCAACGGCTTTTTATGCCAAGCTTATTGACCTCTTTTTTGAACTCCTTTGCAAAGGCTTCAAGAAACTCTGTGTAGGCTTTGCCGCTTGCCTTTGTTTCCCATCCGAAGATCCTCTTTTCCTTGCTATTTACAGTGGCGACAATCTTAGGCGCAAATTCTGCGCCCCACTGTGTGAATAAGTGTGAGATTTCAAATGCCTGAATTCCGTTTTTGAGACATATGGCAACATATTTTTCAAAGTTGTCAAAATTAAAGGAATATTTACCCTGTTGCTTTGTTACCTTGACAAGCTGCACTGTTGGCCTTTCGCCACCAACCTGAGTGTCAAGTGGTGGGGTGAAGATTGGGGTGAGAAGCATTGTAACACCGTGTGCCACGGCATTCTGAATGTAATTTTCCACAATCACCCAATATTCATCTGAAAAAGGCTCCACGCCATAGTAGGTGCAAAGGCAATCATTGTGAAACCAGTTGGTGTAAAGAAGAGTCTGTGGTGGGAGAGAAGCGTTAATAACATTCAGGGAGAAGGTCTTTTTGAATTCCTGTGTTGCAGTTTTAAGAGCAACAGAAATGCTCTTCTTACCTGCGCTTTTTTCTGCAGGAAGCACCTCAACCCATATTGAATGCCATTCACCCTTTTTGATTTTTATCTTCTCATCTGTAATGGGACAAAGCAAATCAGGGAATTCTTTTCTGCTCAAATCATAGTGGAAGGAGTCGGAGTTATCATAGCCTGTTTTCTCCGAAGGAATATTTTTCACAAGATAAACACAGATATCCTTAAAGGGCGCCTTTACTGAAACAGTGAGCTCTGTGTCCTCCTTGCATTCAGGCATGAATGCAAGCTGAAATGAAAATCTTTCGTTTTTAAGACAGGAGAATTCGTTGAATTCGCAATAATTTGGTTCTGTGTCCTTAAAAACCTTGTTGAGAGATGAAAGTAAGATGGTTTTCACAGATTATTCCTCCACTTTATCAAGACCCTTTTTGCGAAGAAGGAAGAGTGGAATGAACACAAGTGCTGCAACGATTGCACTGTAAAGGAACATTTTTGCATCCGGCACGAGTGTTTCAACGCCATATTCATTGGTGTATGAGGCACCGGCACTTCTGCAGGCGATGTCACCGATTGCAGGACCGATAACCATAGGAATGAGAACGAAGAAAATCATTCTGATGCCCTGGAAGAGACCTGCCTTCTCAGGTGGGGTAAAGTCTCTTATGGTTGCACCGAACTGGATTGTAAGAACAAGATATCCGATAAAGGTTGGTGCAATGCCTGCAAGCATAACATAAAGGTTTGTGGAGGTTGAGAGAATGAGAAGACCCACAATAAGAGAAGCAACACCGGGTACAATACCGAGCATCTTTTTCTTTCCTGCAAGCTTCATGAGAAGAACAATACCGGCAACGAGAATCGCCACGGCAATTACGCCCACAATGATAACTGAAACAAGGGAGGAATCAAGAAGAGCGGCGTTATCTGAGCTTGCGAGAACAACATACTGAAGGTAAACTATAAGATATGGGAAGAAAACCTGGAATGCGCAGTTGAAAAGACACATTGCAGCAAGAACGAGATAAAGTGTGGAGTTTTCTTTAACAACAGATGGCTTGAAGCCATAGAAGAGGTCTGCCCAATAGCTTGTTTTCTTGGCAGGTGCAGAAATGTGCTCAGGCTCCTTGATTGTGAAGAAACCGATAACACCTGCAGCAGCAACAAGCAGACCAAGAATGCCAAAGAAGGTTTTGTAGGAGACAGCACCTGTCTGTGCAGAAGTGCCCACGCCCATAACAATGCCCGTTGCAATAAATCCAACAAAGGTAAAGGCTGTTTCAACCTTTGGTCTTGTGGTAGGGGTTGTGATATCTGTTACCCACGCATTGAAGGCAGAGTCGTTACTTGTGGAGCCCATAAAGGTCATCACCATATCCATGATGATAACTGCCCATACGGTAAAGGTGAGGATTTGTGCAGCATCACTTAAGCCAAAGATTCCTGCAATGTTCTCTTTTGTTATAAAACCGAAAAGCGCAGTAATAAGACCCCAGACAATGTAGCCGATTGAAATGAAAACCTTACGATTTTTCATTCTGTCGCTGAAGGTACCCATGATGAAGGTGGTAACCACAGCTGTTACAGCAGAAAGCGCAACCATCCGGCTGATGGCTGTTGTGGGAGCCATTGTGCCTGCCATTGCTTCTGTTGAAACATTAGCGTAAACTGAATTGTAGAGGAATGTGTTGAAATACATGTTTTCAAGATTCCATGCGATACCACCTATGAGACAGAACAAGCACACATTGAACCAGTTCAATGGGGAAAGCTTGTCGCCTAAGGCTTTAGAAATTTTGTTCTTACCCAAAGTGAACACTCCTTATATAAATGAATATAAGTTGATTATAATATTAAAATATATATATGTCAAGGAAGGTTATTCTGCATAAATTTCAAAATTAAACCAATAATTCATAAGAAAAAAGTCAAACATATTTACAAAAAAAATCAAGTGTGATATCATTATTAGGTTAAATTCTCAAAGGAGGTGTTGTTCGTGGAGCACAGGCTCGTTCACACAGCGGCAGATATTGCCCTTGCCCGTATTCTCAGATATATTGACAAAGCTCCCGAAGAAAATCTCCTTAAAATTCTTAAGGTTGCAGAGAGACATTTCAAAATGTTCCCTCAGAAGAACTTTGAAAAAATGAAGGCTGCCCTTAATGATGAGGATAACTGCTTTGTCACTCTTGCAAAGAACATTCTCCGTGATATTGACCGTGATCTTGTGAAATCTCTTCTTCTTTCAATGGGCGTTCACGCAGGGTATTATGGCACAAAAACTGTCAGAGCCCTGAGAGACAAGTATAATTGCAACATTCCGTTCACAATTCTTTTTGATCCCACCAGTGCCTGTAATTTAAAGTGCAAGGGCTGTTGGGCTGCCGAGTATGGCCACAGCCTTCAGCTTTCTCTTGACGATATGAGAAGCATCGTCAGTCAGGGTAAGGAGCTGGGCACACATTTCTATATGCTCACCGGTGGTGAGCCTCTTATCAGAAAAAATGATATTATTACCATTGCATCTGAGTTCCCTGAGTGCGTTTTCCTTATTTACACAAATGCAACTCTTGTGGATGAAAAGCTATGTGCAGACATAAAGCGTTGTGGAAATATTACCCTTGCCCTTTCCATTGAGGGTGATGAATGCTCCAATGATGACCGTCGTGGTGAGGGTGCATACAGGACCACCATTGAGGCAATGGAGCTTCTTAAAAGGGAAAGGCTTCTTTTCGGCATTTCTGTCTGCTACACAAGCAAGAATGTAAATCAGGTCACAAGTGATGAATTCCTTGACAAGATGGTTGAGATGGGCGTAAAATACGCCTTCTATTTCAACTATATGCCTGTGGGCAAAAATGCTGATAAATCACTCATTCCCACACCAACCCAGAGAAAATACATGTATTTCTGGATGAAGAAAATGCGAAACGGTAAAACGGGCAAGCCTCTTTTCGCCTTCGATTTTCAGGATGATGGTGAATATGTCGGTGGCTGCATCGCAGGTGGCAGAAACTATTTCCACATCAATTCCAACGGTGATATGGAGCCGTGCGTGTTTGTGCATTATTCTGATTCAAATATCAGAACACACACGATTTTTGAAGCACTTAATAATCCGTTGTTTATGGCATACAGAAAGGGACAGCCCTTCAACGAAAACCATCTTATGCCATGTCCCATGCTTGAAAATCCACACATTTTAAGACAGATTATTTCTGAAACAGGAGCGAAAAGCACAGATCTTGTTTACAAGGAAACAGCAGATGAGCTTTGTGCAAAATGTGATGATTTCAGTAAAGCCTGGGCACCTGTTGCGAAGGAAATCTGGGAGAATAATCCTCACCCCAAGACCTTTACACAGTACTACAAAAGCGAGTGAAAGTAACGTCAAACAAAACTGAATTTTAAGAAAACAATCAGTCAAGCATAATCCTTGGCTGATTGTTGTTTTTTTGTTGGTGTAAATTGTGAAAGTTCACAATAAAGCAGAAAAACTTTGAACAATTTGTTAACTTTTGACAAATTTATTTGTGCAAGATTGACAATGGGTTTATAGGGTGTTATACTGTGTCCCTAAAGTAATATATATTATTATAATTAAATGGCTTTGAAACAATTTTCACAAGCCAGGAAAGGTGTAACAATGAAAAATACAAAACGAATTTTATCAATTGTTCTTTCAGTTCTCATTGCAGTTGCAAGCATGCCCATGATGTACACAGCAGCAACCGCAGCAGGAACAATTGATAACCCGACAACGGCATTGGAAGAATCAAATCCTTTTGAGCATGAAGATTTATATAAGCTCAATATCGAGCGCTCAAATAACGATTTCTTTTTCTACCAGACTATTGATGATGAATATTTCGTGGTGAAACAGAACATGTCTGTTCAGCAGTACACTGTTTCGCTGGGTAGTAACAGAACACTCACTTTCCAAAGCTTAGGCTTGTATGAGGGCGGCTCAAATGCTGCAGAATCGACAGGCGATGCAGGTGTTTATGAGCACCCTGTGATAGATGCAAACGCTACAAGCGAGTTTAAGTCTAACTACTATGTTTCAGACAGCTGGGCTTCAACTAACGATAACGCATCAGGTCTCGATTGTACAAATGGTGTAAATCTTGAGGCCTCAGGTTGGGATCTTAACGGCTCACACAAAACATATGCATGGGAACACAGCACAGTGTTTAAAGGCCACTCTGCAGATGTTACAGGAACCATTAACACAAGCTTCTATGAAAGAATGGCATGGAACTGGGTCAGCGATGACAGCAGCGCTTCCATGGACTTCAGAATCAAGACATCAATCACTGTTGTTGATGCTCGTGAATTTGTGAAGGCTCTTGCAGAGGCTGAAAATGTTGTTTCAAATCCGTCAGCTTATCCGGAGGGATATGTTTCTGCAATTCAGGCTGTTCTTAACAGTATTCCTGCAAGTGCAAAAAATCTTTCTGTAAGATATGATCAATCAGAGCTTGATTCATTTGCAAACCAGATCAGAAGCGTTAAAACAAACTCTGCTAATTACACTCAATATAACTACACTTATAACTATTTTTCTTCAATGACAAACGATGAAGGTATTTATTCAGGTCAGAGCTTCAGTGAGTTTAAAGCAGAAATTGAAAGAATTAATAAAGCTTTGTCAAAGGACCTTACTATGGAGGACCAGGCAATTGTTGACCAGGCGGTAGAAGATCTTAAAACTGCTTATAAAACAATTCTTCTTACCAATGCAACACTTACCCCTGATGTTACACATACAGAAACAATCGAGGGAATGACTGTTACTGTTGGTACAGAATTTAACCTTATTCAGGTTAAAGATAATCAGAAGTTCTCTCTTGCACAGCCCTGGACAATAAGTCATGACAAATCACAGGCTCGTAAATTTGCGGTTACACTTGATGTAAGCGATACAAATACAAACACATTTATTTCACACCTTGACTCTACAAGCTACGGTACACAGGATTTTGATAACAAGGCACTTTCACAAACTGGTGCAACTGTTTTCACCTGCTGGGATGAATTGGATGCAAATGGTGCTTTCAAAGATTCAAGCGACTTCCTCAATGAGGATACACGTACAATCAACGCGAGTTATGATGGTTTTAAAAAGGGTAATACATATTATCTTCAGTCAACACCTATTTTCTATGGTAAGAGCTCGGAGCAAACAGATACTGACACAGCAATGCAGTATACCTATACACAGAATTTTTATGTTGGTTGGGTAAATGTTTTAGGCTTCGGTGGTGGTTCAAGTAGCAGTACGTTTAAAACAACCATCAACATTACCGATGCTCGTGGACTTCTTAATGCATATAACGAAGCAGGTGTTATAATTAACACAGAGGATTCACCTTATACAGATGCTTACGTTGATGAGCTTGAAGCAGCATATAACGCCGTACCGAAGAACATGGTACAAGGTCTTAAATATTATGACCAGGCAACTGTAAACGCTACAACAAAAACAATTACAGATATTCTTGATAATCCAAAATACAAAGCAGATTATTCAGAATATGATAAAGCAGTTGCAGAAGCAGAGTCAATAATTGCAGCAGGCAACAGCGAGGGTGTTTACGAACAAGGTGCATTTGACGAGTACGTTACAAACGTTGGTCTTGTTCCTGTTCCGGACAGAACACTTTCTACAGATGACCAGGCAATTATCGATGCTTCTACAAACCAGCTTAAGGATTTGAAAGAGGTTCTTGAGCAGAACAAGTATGCAGATTACACAGAGCTTGATGCAGCAAAGGATCGCGCACAGGCTATCCTTGATAACCCTGCAGCATATTCTCAGGAAACAATTGATGCTGTTACACAGGCACTTGCACAGGCAAACCAGGTTCCTGCAAATATGGTTGTTGGTGAAAATAACATAAATCAGGAAACAATTGATGCAGCAGCAGGTGCACTTAACAGTGTGGTTGACAGTGCAGTACCTCTTGACGGTGACTATACTGAGTATAACAATGCTAAATCAGAAATTGATGCAATTCTCAATGCAGGCAATGCAGATGAAAACGGAAATCCGATTTATAAAGAGGATGTTTTCACAAATGCTGCAAACTATGTAACAAGAATTGATACAAACCTTGATAAAAATCTTAAAGTAGATAACCAGTCAACAATTGACGATGCAACCGCTGCTTTAGAAAGAGCTAAAACATATCTTGAACAGAACAAGTATGCAGACTACACAGATTTTGATGCTGCTAAATCAGAAATTGAAAATATTGTAAGCAATCCGGATAACTATTCAGATGCGATTGTAGATGCTGCTAATAAGGTTCTTGAAGAAGCAAATCAGGTTCCTGCTGATATGGTTGTTGGTAAAGACAACGTTAACCAGAATACAATCGATGCAGTAACAGATGCAATGCAGGAAGTAATTGATAGCTCAAAAGCCAAGGCTGACTATACAGATTACAACAACGCAAAGGCAGAGGCAGACAGCCTTGTAAATGATGACGGAAACGGTAACCCCATCTATGATGAGGATGCATTCAATGCATACAAGGAAGCTGTAAACAATGTTGACACAGCTCTTGATAAGAATCTTCCAGAGTCAGAGCAGAGCAAGGTTGATGATGCAACTGCAAGCCTTGAAAATCTTAAGGCAGAGCTTGAAAACAACAAGAAGGCAGACTACACAGATTTTGATGCTGCTAAGGATGCCCTTGAAGAAATCGTAAATGCACCTGCAGGCACATATACAGATGAAACTGTTAAGAATGCCCAGGATGCACTCGATGAGGCAAACCAGGTTCCTGCAGATATGGTTGTTGGTGAAAACAACGCAAATCAGGACATTATTGACAATGCAACACAGAATATGCAGGATGTTATTGATTCTGCAGAAAAGAAGGCTGACTACACAGAATTCGATAAGGTTGTTGATGCCCTTGAAGATATCGTGAATGCTCCGGAAGGAACATACACAGAAGAAACAGTGAAGAATGCACAGGATGCTCTTGACAACATTGTTGCAGGAACAGATATGGATCTTCCTGAATCAGAGCAGAGCACACTCGATGAAATCGTATCAAATCTTCAGGATGTAGTTGATTCTGCAGAAAAGAAGGCTGACTACACCGAGTTTGATAAGGTTGTTGATGCTCTTGAGGATATCGTGAATGCTCCGGAAGGAACATACACAGAAGAAACAGTGAAGAATGCACAGGATGCTCTTGACAACATTGTTGCAGGAACAGACAAGGATCTTCCTGAATCAGAGCAGAGCACACTTGA
>JAFODQ010000060.1 GCA_017380615.1 Clostridia bacterium
CAAAGCAGGGGTCGAACCGCCTCGGCGAAGCCGAACATAATCGGGGTTTGCGGAGCAAACGATGGGCATAGCCCATCGACCCCGGTCACCGGCACCAAAAAGAAGAACCTACATTTATTGTGTAGGTTCTCTTTTTTTCGGTTTCACAAAGCAGGACTCGAACCTCATCTCGGCGAAGCCGAACATAATCGGGGTTTGCAAAGCAAACGATGGGCACAGCCCATCGAGTCCCTTCCGGCGCGCCATAAGAAACAGCACAACACTAGTTGTGCTGCTTTTTATTTTATCCTGAATATAAAAAAGAAGAGGCGTTACGCCTCTTCTCCATCCTCTGTTACTTCAGCAAGAACCTCCTGAACAAAAACCCAGTCAGCCTCATTGTCTATATCCTCAAGGCGAAGAGCTTCATCATCATAAAAATAATATGATGCATAAATATTTTCAAGTCCATCCTCGCTTATGGTATCATCTGTATAGACAGCAATATCCTTTTCAGTTTCAGGGCTTTGGAACATCAGAATTGTTCTGCATTTTATCTCACTTCCGTCTTCTGCAAGAACGGAAAAGATTTCCGGAATCTCTGCCATATTACACCGCCATTCCCAATGCTTTCAAAACATAGTTAATGATTATCATAAGATAATCGATAATGCCGGTAAGACCTGCAAGAAGATTCATGCCGATATTCGAAGCATTTTCGTTTCTTGCGTAACCCTGAAGTGTGCCACAGTTATCATCCACATTATCATCCACAGTGAATGACTGAAGGAGTGGTGAAACCATCGCCACAGCAAGATATTCTGCAGGAGTTACACCGCCCTCAGGGAATACCGATTCAAGAAATGCATCACCACCAAGAGAACCGCTTGTGGCAAGGATTATTGCCTCTGCCCAATCATAAACAATTGTTTCATCCTCAAGAGTTTCAAGCTCACCTCTGATAATATAAGAAAGAACACAAAGGAAAATCTTTACATCTCTATCGTTAAGAGGATAATTTTCACTACCTGCATAGTGAGCTGCAACAAGCTCTGTTGCAAGGTCCCAGCCATCCTTATACTCGCTGTCCGGAATTTCAATCCCCTCTGCCGCTGCGCGCTCCTGAATGCTACCGGGACCATAAAGCGGGTCATTGAGAGTAACCTGCAATTCACCTATAACGCCTTTTACAACATCATAATAAATATCGCCGGGCTGAACACCGAGCTTTTCATCTGTGAAGCCAAGCTCAAGTCTGTACTCAACACCATTTTTGAGGAACTCTTTTGCAAATGCATTAAGTCCGCTGTTCATTGCATCAATCTGCTCCTGTGAATAACCATCAACAGCCTGCTGAAGAGCATCTGTGTCAATGGAATCGATTGTTGCAACATCGTAGTGAATAACGCCATCTGCCATATCAAACAATCTGTACTGAAGTGGGTACATTGTGAGAGATGTTGTGGCAAAGTCTGTAATAATGTTACCGAGGGCACTTGTTTTTGATGTGGCGTCGCTGCAGTGCTCATGGCCTGTGAACACAACCTTGATGCCTGCGTTTGCCCAGCGTTCTGCTGTGAGCTCATGGTTTCTGATAATGAAATCGTGGCTGAGAACGCGCTGAACCGGAAGGTGGTCAAGAAGGTTATGGTGCATCATGAGAATGGGGTATTTACCCTCTGACTTTGCCTTCTTCGCTTCATCGACAACCCACTGAACTCTATCCTCTGTAACACCATCTTCAGTTGATCTGTCGGGATCGTTACTATCAAGAGCGATGAGTCTGTATTTTTCGCTCAGATCTGCTGTGTAAGAGCCTGTACCATCAAGGGTGGTTATTGCATCAGCATAGCCGAAATCGTGATAGATTTCCATAAATCTTGCAAGGTCAACCTCACAATATTCCCCAAGGTTACCAAAATCGTGGTTACCGGGCACAACATAAACCTGCTTGCCTGTGGTTTCTTCAAAGTTTTTGAGCTTTTCGGCAACAGCAAAGTGCTCTTCAGGGATGCTCCTGCCATTATCAGCCAGGTCGCCTGAAATGAGAACGAATTCAACATTATCGTTTTCTGCACACTGTCTCAGAAACTCATCAATAATAAATCCACTTTCGTTTTCCATTGCGGCGCGTCTGTTAGCGTAACCGAAAATCGGATCCTCTGAGTACCACTCAAGCTCCTCTTCAGGCACATTGTAATGCAGGTCCGATGCAACAGCAAAGGAAATATCCCCACCACTGCCTGCGCCAAAGGCTGTAACTGCCATTGGCAAAAGAAGACAAACAGCAACGAGCACGCAAATAAACTTCTTCATAACACTACCTCCATATTCACCACACACAAATTGTGGTAACGTGTCATAACACAGATTGATTTTAACATATATATGTAAATTTTACAATAATTATATTTTATTAAGATGAATATTTTTTCAAAATAACTATTGACAATTCAACCCATTTAAACTATAATGATACAGCTGATTGAGGCAATAAGCAAATCGGGGTGTAGCGCAGTTGGTAGCGCGCCTGCTTTGGGAGCAGGATGTCGGGAGTTCAAGTCTCTTCACTCCGACCAAAATACAGAGTAGTCTTTTGACTACTCTGTATTTTTTGTTTCGAGTAAATAAACTTTTTCTATCAGCTTACTGCTCACAAAGCAGGTTTCCTGCTTTGGGCAACACACGCGACCGCGTCCTGTGGACGATGAAGGGAGCGTTTGTTGGCGCAGCGGTCAAAATTGTGCGAAGCGAACAGCGAGCAAACAATTTTGGGTACCGCAAGAGGCACGAAGTGAGGATGTCGCCGAATCTCACCGAAGGTGAACACAATGGGATGATTTGCGTAGCAAATTCTTGCAAGGCACAGCCTTGCAAGTCTCTTCACTCCGACCACGAAAACCCTTGTAAACTAAAGGTTTACAAGGGTTTTTCACTTTTTATAAAACCATCAAAAATAATGAAATGCACACAAGTTTTCCACTCCACAAGTGGAAACTTTTTTGTTTTCAAACCTGTTCCCCATTCTTTGACTTATGCAGTAAAGTTTTTTACATCAGCAAAGAGGAAAAGAAAGGGCGAATTAAGGCTGTCACATCCTCTACGGTTAGTTTCCCCACTCTTACCACAACTCTCGTTACACGGCTTTCTGTGGGCAGTAAACAGTTTGTCAGTCGTCAGTCGCCAGCCACCAGCCTCCAGTTCTCATAACAGATACTGTATCATGCTAAATTATTTTTTCTATATCTTTAATAAAATATATCAAGAAGAATGAAGTTATTGCCACAACGCCGGTGGCTGGCAGCCGGCAACTGGTAGCTAAAAACAGAGCACCCGCTGATTCCTCAGCGAGTGCTCTTTCTTGTATCTATAGAAATTTATTCTGTCAGCAATCAGCTATTTGCTATCTGTTGATTAAACGCCTTCAACGTTGGTGAAGCATTACCTTCAATATACTCCCAGGGAGCATCTGTCTGACTGCCGTTAAGGAGAGCTGCCATTTTTTCTGCAGCAAATTCTGTGGTGGTTTTACCTGATGTATTAGTTATTGTACAGCTACTGTTTTCACCTCCGCAAGAATAACCTGAATATTTGGTTTTATTAAAGTAACAGTTGGAAAGCAAACCACTGTACATATATCCTACCACGCCGCCTGCGCTTGCCTCTGAGCCCGTAGCAACAATTCCGCCTGTGCTGTAAGAGTTGGTAACAGTTCCGTCAATGATATTTCTTCCGGCAACACCACCAACTTTAGCATTCTTTGAAGTAGAAGAAACATCACCTGTGTTGTAACAGTTATTGATTTCAGCATTGTTTTCTCCTACCACACCGCCAGCAATATAGTAGCCACTAACTGCACCTGTATTGTAGCATTGATTAATAGTACCGTCATTTTCTCCTGCTACGCCTCCGGCGAAATTGTAACTGCCTTTAACTACGCCTGTATTATAGCATTTATAAATACTACCTTCAGCAGCATGGCCAACAATACCGCCAACACGCTCAATGCCGTTCACGCTACTTGCGTTGTAGGAGTTTGTAACAGTGCCTGCGCTGCGTCCAACAATACCTCCGACATAGTCATCGCCGTTAATGTAGGAGTCTGCTACACCAACATTTTTAACTATACCGCCTTGGTTCAAATAACCAATTAAGCCTATGTAATTTGCATCGCTGTTATTAAAATACAAACCGCTTATTGTGTAGCCTGCGCCGTCAAATGTGCCGATATATCTATTGTTTCCGTTACCGATTGGTGTCCAAGTGCGGAAGTTGGAGCCATTACCATTAAGTGTACCATCATCATTAAGAACATTCTCGTTAACCACGATGTTGTCTGTAAGGGTGATATTTATATCAGTAGCTCCGCTATTTACAGTATTTGCAACACTAAAAAGACCTTTTGCATTATATACAAAATAGGTATTTGTTGCTTCATCGTATTCATATCCCGGTCTTGCATCAAGCACATAGCTCTCGCCGGCAGTAGTGCCGTAAGGATATTCCTCACGAGAGAATATGTGTTCTGCAACAACATCAATACCATCGGCTGTCTTTACTGTTATGGCTGCATTTTCTGTGAATACACCATAAAGGAAAGCATTACCGTCAGAGTCTGTGGTGAGAGTGTAAGAATACTCACCATACGCACCACCTGCAGGAATGAAGCCCGTTACATCAACTGTATATGTCGTTTCAGGCTGACCTGCAATACGCAAACGAGAATATGTAGGTATATCAAAAAACTCAATATTAAGCAATTCGCCATCAAGCTGAGGTTCTGCAATCATATATTCACCCATACCGGGTTGCATACCCTCTTCAAGTACAATACTGTTTTCACTTGCATTATAGCAAGGAGCATAAACTACACTAAACTCAGGCGCTTCATCACTGTAATAAGTAAGGGCGTCAATGTTACTTGTCCAGTTACCGTCCCGATATTCAAGAGTAAATGCTTTTGTTCCGTTAGATTCGGTTGTAAACGAAACAAGTATTTCATCACCATCAATCCAGGAGGTCTTGCCGGAGCTTTCTGTACCTATAGCTTCATCTGACCAACCCTGTGTTAATGGGTAATCATCTGCAACGTTAAAGCTATTGATGTGAAGCTTTTTCAGACCGCATTCACATTCACCGGCTTCATTAAAGTTATGGCCTTTTGCTTTTGTAACAACTTCATTTATTTTTGTTCCTAAAAGCTCATTTTGGAATACAGCAGTATAAATAACCTTGCCATCCTCTTCGCAGGTTAATTCTGCAATAGTGTCGCTTGATGTATCGACTGTTTCCGTTACAACCTTTTTATTACAAAGAGTACATATTGCAGTTGCTGTGCAGGTGGAGTAGCTGTTACCCCATCTGTAATATACCTTTACATTATCGGCACACTCTGTGCCTGTTACCTCACCGTATTTTGCAACGAGTACAGTTAAATCATTTTCATCGAGCTTACCGTCACCATTAATATCGGAAGCATATTTTTTATATGTAGCAAGCTTTTCGGGATTTTCGATAGCATGCTTGATAGCTTTAATATCAGCTTCTTCAAACGCTTTGCCGTTTAAATCGTAATCACCAACTGCATATACATCAACAGTTGTAAAGCCGTTTATGAAAAGGTGGAGAAGGTATGCATCAATAACATCAAGGTAACCGTCACCGTCAAGGTCATATTTCACTATATCATCATAGCTTGCAGTTTCAATCTGTTCATGATTATCTGCAAGAACTGTGTTTACAAGTGCCTGATAGTCCTCTACATCAACTGTTCCGTCACCGTTTGTATCACCAACATTTGCAACGGAGTAGTTGCCTGTTTCACCTACTGTTACAACCTTGTAAAGCTCGTTATCGGTAAGCACGGGAAGAGAGCCTTCTGTGTTACTCATCTGTCCCCAAACCTGCTCGGTGTTACCGCTCTGAAGAAGGTATGCAACCTCGCCGCTTGCGAACTGCTCGGCAGTTTTTTGTGTAACAGGTACTGAATTGCCGTTTAAAGCATCCATATAGTAGCAATTTGAATACTCTACTTTA
>JAFODQ010000061.1 GCA_017380615.1 Clostridia bacterium
CTTCTCTTAATTTGAGTATTTCTTTTTCATAATCCTTTATATGTAGATAATTTCTAGGCATAAAAACTCCTCCTATGGTAGTTTTATTCTACCATAGGAGGTCGTTTTTTTCTATTGTCCGTTTTTACTGGACTTGTTCATTGTATTTCAATCGGCTTTTTTTATTAAATGTTTTTTGTTTTGTTGCAAAGGCTGAAATACTATGTTATACTATAAAACAATGAGGAATTATGTCGAATGGGGGACTTTATATGGCAAATCAGAATAATCAAAATCAGACATCTCCATTGATTACCGTGTGTGTCGTTGCCTTTATGGTAATTGCCGCAATATTGTATTTCGTCACAGATATGATGATTTTATCTATGGCGCTTTCTGCGTTCTTCATTGCTGTGATTGCTGCAATCGGTAGTCTCCTGAAGCATGCCTGGTCATCGGATAAAAAAGCACTTGTTTTAGTTATGTCACTTGTTGGTTCGGGTGTTCTTGCTGTGGGTATGATTCTGTTAACTCTTAATGCCTGCATTCCAACATTAAGTGAGGAAGAAATAAAGAGTATGATTCTTGAAGAGGTACGCCCTCAGATAGATGAAATGCAGACAGAGCTGGGTGTAACAGATCTGACAGTTGAATTAACATTCAAGGATTTTGAATACAGAAAGCCCACAATCTTTGAAAGTGGTCGCATCAGCTGTGATATTGAGGATGTTTATGTAAGCAGTCAGTTCACTGACCTTGAAAGTGGAAAATATACCGTGGAAATTCAGGAGAAATACTACGATATCGATTCCATAGATTATGATGATGTGGATTTCTCTCGCTATTATGTTTCTATTGACAGAGATTATGGCGATGAAAAGTTCAGGGACAGCAAGGGTGCTATATACACCTTTGAATATGAAGAAATATACAAGGATGGATACAAGGTTTTTGATGAGGATGACTTGTCAGGTAGCTCGAGCTCTTCATCAAGCTATTCATCAAGCTCTTCATCAAGTTCATCGTATAAAGGATCATCCTATTCAAGCAGCAGTAAGTGTCCTAACTGTAATGGCTCAGGCTATGTCAGATATTATTCAAGTCTTTATGATGAAGGCACAGTCGGACCATGTCCTATGTGTAACTGATTTAAATGAAAAAAGTTTAAATGAAAAAAGCAGTGGTGGTTAAAATCACCACTGCTTTTGTTAAATTTTTCAAGAAATATTTACAGAATAACACTCCATAATAATAAGGCAAACGCGAAAAATATGTTTGCGAAGGAGTGGAAATGAAATGTCAAAGGGTAATATGCCATCAGATACAAAGGCAAGTGCGAAGGCAGCTCTTAATAAGATTAAGATGGAAGCCGCATCTGAAGTAGGTGTTGATCTTAAGCAGGGCTATAACGGTGACCTCACATCTCGTCAGGCAGGTAGCATCGGTGGCCAGATGGTTAAGAAGATGATTCAGGCTTACGAAGAAGGCAACAAATAAGCTTTTCGTGACTAAAGAAAAAGAGGAATCTGCAAAGCAGAATCCTCTTTTTTGTTTTGTGAATCAGATTTCTTCGGGATCAACAGGTGTGTAATCAACATCTGCTGGCTCAACAGGGCTGAATGGCTGTGCCACCGGAGCACCTGCACCACTGCTGAATGCAAGATTAAGTGCAGCACCGATTTTATCTGGCAATGCTGCCTGATTGATAATACCAACGATATCCGTAACAATCGGAACCCAGCAAAGGAACCAGCCAATAACAGCAGGAAGGATTTTGCTTGTCCATTCACTTGTTATTGTGATTGTTGCAATGTCACCTGAAACTGTAACAGCTGCTCGGCTTTCGAGACCAAGACCAAGAATTGTATTTTTAAAGCCCTGTCGGTCTTTTGTCACAATAAGCTCTGCTGCCTGTGGACCAAGAACCTGAGTTTTTACCTCAAAGCCCTGCAGTGAAAGATTCTGTGCAGCCACATCCATAAGTGCTGCAAGGTTTGTGCCGGGAATAATTTTAAATGTTTTAATTGTAGCCATTTTACATGCCTCCAAAAATATAGTTTATGATTTTATATACCAACCCTTCGGTGGGTCTGTAATATACAACGTCGCTTCCGGTTGATATTCGCAGAATATACACAATTAAAAATAATGCAAAGAATAAAACTGTAAGGACATTGAGAGCTTTTTTGGGGAGTTTGTTTCTTGAAAGATAAATTACACCTGCTATGGGCATAATGAATATCAGAGGATGCATTTGGAATGCTGTGGCAAAATCCAATCGGAGAAAGTAATACAGTGCACGGGTCATTCCGCAACCGGGACAGCACACACCGAAAAGATATCTTATGGGACAGCCCATAACATAATAAAACAAGAAAATCAATAATATGGCAAGTATCCCTGAAATTATCTTGGTTTTGTGTTTGATAATATAATCCTTCATACATAAAATGTAACACGAAGAGAGGGGATTTGTCAATGAATAGTGCTTGAATAATTTATGTTAATTCTTGTATTTGTTTTTTTGCTGTGGTAAAATATTTTTCAATGGAGGCGTTACAATGACTAAGACAATGCAGAAGAAATATGCACGACTCATTGCACGAGTGGGTGCTAACATAAAAAAAGGTCAGCCCGTAAGAATTTATGCCGAGGCAGACCAGCATCAGTTTGTTACAATTCTTGTTGCAGAGTGCTATAAGGCAGGTGCATCAAGGGTTGAGGTGGATTTCGGGTTTCAGGAAATCACCAAGCTTAACTATCGTTACAGAACTCTTAAATCCTTGAGTCAGGTCCCTGCATGGCAGGAGGAGAGACTCAAACAGATGGTGGAGGAGATTCCCTGCAGAATTTATATTGAAAGTGAAGACCCGGACGGCCTTGCAGGGGTGAACCGTGAAAAGATGCAGAAATCTCAGATGGCCAGATATAAAATCACAAAGAAATACAGCGATGCTATTGAGAATAAAGACCAGTGGTGCATTGCAGCCGTTCCATCCTATGCCTGGGCAAAAAAGGTATTCCCTGATGAAACGAAGAACAGGGCATACGAAATGCTTTGGGAGGCAATTCTTAAAACGGTTTATGTAACTAAAGATAATAACCCTGAAGAGGCATGGGAAAAACACAACAGTGATTTGAAATCAAGAACGGCATATCTCAATGAGAAAAAGTTTGATTATCTTCATTATAAGAGCAGCAACGGAACAGATTTCAAGGCGTGGCTTATTCCCGAAAGCCATTGGTGTGGTGGTGGTGAAAACACACTTTCAGGAAATTTCTTTAATCCTAATCTTCCTACGGAAGAGGTTTTCATTTCACCAAAGAAGGGCTTGGCAGAGGGTAAGGTGGTTTCCACTAAACCGCTATCATATCAGGGTCAGCTCATAAATGATTTTTATATCGTTTTCAAGGATGGTAAAGCTGTTGAGTGGGACGCAGCACAAGGCAAGGATTTACTTGATAAAATGCTTTCAATGGATGAGGGCGCAAAGTATCTCGGTGAATTGGCACTTATCCCTCATGATAGTCCAATAGCGAACACGGGCATCCTTTTCTATAACACTCTTTTTGATGAAAATGCAAGCTGCCATGTGGCACTTGGCAGAGGCTTCTGCGATACAGTGGATGGCTTTGAGGAGAAAACTCTCGAAGAGTGTCAGGCACTTGGTGTGAATGACAGCATGATTCATGTTGATTTTATGATTGGCTCCCCTGATCTGGAAATAACAGGCTATAAGGATGGCAAAGCATACAAGATTTTTGAAAACGGAAATTGGGCATTTTAATGTGGCAGACACAGCGATATAAATCCCTTTTTGGAGGTAAATAATATGTCAATGGGATATCCACGCAAATGGAAAACAGATAAATTTAAAAGATTGGCCCCTGCACCACTTCAGTTTGGTGCAGACGGCAAGTTTAAAATTCTTCACCTTACCGATATTCACGATGTGGAGCCTGTAATGGATGATGACGAGAATCGCGAGATTCCGGAAAACAAGGACAAAGAAACAATCCATGTGATTGAAACTCTGGTTGAGAAGACCCAGCCTGATTTGGTTGTCTTCGGCGGAGACAATATCAGTGGCTACTGGGAAGAGTTTACATATAACTATGTTAAAAGCACCATTGATAAGATTACCGAGCCTATAAGAAAGAGAAACATTCCCCTTTGCGTGTGCTTCGGCAACCACGACGGTGAGGAAGGCTTTCACACAGATTTCCAGATGCTCATGTATATGGAATACCCAAATTGTCGTTCAAATCTTAACGATGAAAATGTCTATGGGTGTGGTAACTGCTGTGTGACAATAAAGGACAGCAAGGGCGAAAAGGATGCCTTTGCAATTTGGCTTATGGATTCAAATGATTATGAGCGCAAGGCAGATGGTGAGAACTTTGGCTATGACCATGTGCATGATGATCAGATTGAATGGTACGAGAAGCGTTCAGCCCAGCTCAGGGCAGCTAACGGTGGCGAGCCGCTTCCTGCAATTCTTTTTCAGCACATTCCTGTTCAGCAGGAGCTTAATGGCTTTAAAGAGGTTACCAAGGATGATGAATATACCTTTGAAAGAGACGGCAACTATTATTATCTTGCAAACACAATTCACGAGGGCAGGGTGAGAGAGGTGCCTTGCCCACCAAACATGGAAAAGGACTACACAAATCAGCTTGAATCATGGAAGAAGATGGGAGATATATTTGCAGCCTTCTTCGGCCATGACCATGTGAATGATTTCCGGATGAATGTGGATGGTATCGACCTTTATCAGACTCTTGGTGCAGGCTATTTCACATATGGTCTTGAAAGGGGAGGCAGACTTATTGTTCTGGATGAAAATAATCCCCGCAGGCTTTACACGGAATCTCTTTCTGTGGAAAGAATAACAGACACGAAATTCTGATTTTTATGACACACCTGAGAGGGTGTGTCATATTTGTTAATAAATTGCGAAACTCTTGTTAATCTCTTGCAATTTATAAGCTGATATTGTATAATAAAATATCAAATAATAGGTTACTATGTGGTTTTATGAATCTTTGCAGAAAGGGTGGTTGAATGCGGAAATCGTTGAAGGCCTTGTTGGCAATTCTTATTGTTGCAGCAGTGCTGTCTGTGTCCGTTATTCCCAATGGTGCCATTGAGATAAAGCGGTTTTATGGCGATGTGGATAACGATGGATATGTAACCACCAATGATGCACGAGTTATTCTTCTTGCTGTTGCAGGCATATATGAGAAAACACTTGCAGGAGTTGATTTCGCGGCAGCCGATATGGATAACGATGGTCTCATTACCACGCTTGATGCACGAATTGCTTTGCAAACAGCGGCAGGTCAGCTCCCTGAGGAGTTCATGACGGGCTACGAGTTTTCGGAAAATCATGAGGCATTTGCAAAAATCATCAACGACTACAGATTTGATAAAGACCATAATTCCGTTAAGCTCACTCTTTCAAATGAGCTTTGTGAGGTGGCGAGAATTGCAGCTCAGGAATATGCACTCAAAACAAATTCGGCATTCATTCGTGAGGATGGCTCTTTGTTCTACAAGCTTCTTGATGAAAAGGGCATTGAATATACATATGTGGACAAAATTGTTATCTACTCAGGCTTCGGTTATAGTCAGGCTGCAGAAGAAATGCTTGAGGATTTTCAGGGCGAGAAGATGCTTTCAAGTGCCACATATTCAAAAATCGGTGTGGGAGCCTATTCCACAGATAACCGCACATTCTATTGGTGTGTGTTTGTAATCAGATAAGTTCCGGAAGGAGATATATTATGAAAGACTATAAGATTGAAACAAAATGCGTGCAGGGAGGTTACACACCCGGTAATGGAGAGCCTCGTCAGATTCCCATAGTGCAGAGCACAACCTTCAAATATGCCACAAGTGAAGATATGGGTAAACTCTTTGACCTTGAAGCAAGTGGTTATTTCTATACAAGACTTCAAAACCCGACAAACGACTATGTTGCTGCAAAAATTGCTGAAATGGAGGGTGGTACAGCTGCAATGCTTACCTCATCAGGTCAGGCTGCAAATTTCTATGCGATTTTCAATATAGCAAATTGCGGCGATCATGTTGTTTCCTGCTCAACAATTTACGGTGGCACATATAACCTCTTCGCAGTTACAATGAAAAAGATGGGCATCGATTTCACATTTGTTGCACCCGATTGCACAGACGAAGAGCTTGAAGCAGCCTTCAGACCAAACACAAAGGCTGTTTTCGGCGAAACAATCGCAAACCCTGCACTTACAGTGCTTGATATTGAAAGATTTGCAAAGGCTGCCCATGCACACAATGTACCACTTATCATTGACAACACCTTTGCAACACCTGTTGGTTGCAGACCATTCGAATGGGGCGCAGACATTGTAACTCATTCAACAACAAAGTATATGGATGGTCACGGTGCTGCTGTTGGTGGCTGTATTGTTGATTCAGGTAAGTTTGACTGGATGGCAAATGCAGAGAAATTCCCCGGTCTTTGCACACCTGATGATAGTTACCACGGAATTACCTATGCTGAGAAATTTGGCAAGGAGGGTGCATTCATCACAAAGTGTACAGCACAGCTTATGAGAGACTTTGGCTCAATCCAGTCTCCACAGAATGCGTTCTATCTCAACCTTGGTCTTGAAAGTCTTCATGTAAGAATGGCAAGACATTGTGAGAATGGTCTTGCAGTTGCAAAATTCCTTCAGGAAAGCGATAAGATTGAGTGGGTAACCTATGCTGACCTCCCAGGTGACAAGTACCATGACCTTGCAAAGAAATATTGTCCTAACGGTACCTGTGGTGTTGTTTCATTTGGTGTTAAGGGTGGCAGAAAGGCTGCAGAGGAGTTTATGAAGAAGCTCAGACTTATTGCCATTGAAACCCATGTTGCAGATGCAAGAAGCTGCTGTCTTCACCCTGCAAGTGCAACCCACCGTCAGATGAATGATGACGAATTGATTGCTTGCGGAATCACCAACAACCTTGTCAGACTTTCTTGTGGTCTTGAAAATGCAGCAGATCTTATTGCTGATCTTGAACAGGCCCTCAACTAATTTCCGAAATTTTGCGAATAGCTTTGTCTTGACGACTCGCAGTATCTCATACAGCGTCGTCGCCAAGCCTTCGCTCTTCATCAAAATTCCCGAAAACACATAACTATATTTTACTATTGCTAATGGCATTTTATGAAAGTGAGGTGTGAATATGCCCATTAAATTACCAGATGAATTACCTGCAGTTAAAACTCTTGAAGAGGAAAACATATTTGTTATGACCGATACCCGTGCCATAACCCAGGATATCCGTCCTCTGAAAATTCTTGTGCTTAATCTTATGCCCAAGAAAACAGAAACTGAGACACAGCTTTCGAGGCTTCTTGGTAACTCTCCGTTGCAGGTGGAGTTTGAGCTGATTCACACAAAATCCCATGTACCCAAGCACACACCTAAAGAGTATCTTCTTGCTTTCTACAAAACCTTTGAGGATGTTAAGCACAGAAAGTTTGACGGACTTATTATTACGGGAGCTCCCGTTGAAAAAATGGAGTTTGAAGAAGTTTCCTATTGGGAAGAGCTTTGTGAAATAATGGAATGGAGCAAGACTCATGTTACAAGCACCTTCCACATCTGTTGGGGTGCACAGGCAGGTCTTTACTATCACTATGGTGTGAAGAAATATCCGCTCCCTGAAAAGCTTTCAGGTGTGTATAAGCACAAGGCTGATTATAAGCAATCCATTCTCCTTCGTGGCTTCAGCGATGAATTCTGTGTGCCACATTCTCGTTACACAACAGTGCAGCGCGAGGATATTGAGAAGGTGCCAGAGCTTAAAATTCTTGCCTCCTCCGAGGATGCAGGTATATATATTGTCAGCTCTGAAAACGGAAAGCAGATATTTGTTACAGGCCACTCTGAATATGACACTGAAACTTTGAAAAACGAGTATCTCCGTGATAAGGATGCAGGTCTGAGCATCAAGATGCCTAAAAACTATTTCCCGGATGATGATATAACAAAAGCTCCCATTAACACCTGGAGAGCTCACGCAAATCTTCTTTATTCAAATTGGCTTAACTACTT
Organism: Clostridia bacterium; assembly: GCA_017380615.1. Lineage (GTDB taxonomy): Bacteria > Bacillota > Clostridia > Oscillospirales > Acutalibacteraceae > DTU089. The sequence continues at coordinate 8,071 of JAFODQ010000061.1, forward strand.
TGTTTACCAGACAACACCCTATGATATTGAAACAATTGAATAAAAGCAAAACGCTGTTACGAGTTTTCGTAACAGCGTTTTCTTATAGGTCATTATAATTAATCTTCCTTGGGAATTTCGTTTACTGTTTCCTGAGGAACCTCTGTGTAGGGTGCCTCAACAGGCTGTTGAGCGTTGTCGAATGGTGTCTGCTGTGGGTAAGCAGCAACATCAATCGGATAATTCTCTGGAACAATCTCTTCTGCAGGTAACTTCTTAAGCTTTTTAGCAGCAGAAATGCCCATTATCAATGAAACGATAACCCAGATGTGGAAAACGATGTCGAGAATGATTTCGGAGAAATCATAAGCGTTCAGCAACATAAAGCCAGTGTCAATGATAAAGAACACAAGTGCGGCAATAATCCAACCATAGCCGTGCTTTTTTGAAAGAAGCCAGCAAAGAAGATACATAACAATACATGCAACGGATATTGCAGCCATTATTACGAGGAAGCTTGTGGGGTAAAATGCAAAGCCCTCCCATTCTGCACCGTAAACCTCTGCAGGGAATCTGCCTGTGTAAAGCACACCCATCTGTGTGGCAAAATATGGAAGATTAGCAGAGAAGAGGAAGTATGTCATGCTTCCTGTAAGGCACAGCACGGTGTTGATTACTGAGAAAATAACAACGAGCAGGATGTTTGATCGTGCACTGTTTAATTTGTTTTGTAATGCGGCACGCTCTGAAACGGGAGCTGCATTACCTTTTTTGAATAAAGCCATAAAAATTCTCCTTTATATTTGGTGATTTCATTTTAAACCATTCTATACAATTAATCAATTGAATATAATGATAAAATATACCGGGTGTATTTGGTGAAAAACTATAAAAAAATAACTGAGAGCCATTGTGCAACAGTAATGGCTCTCAGTCTTACAAAATCAATTTAATGTATGTTCTGTCATCAAAGGATGTGCTTCCCTCACGAAGACCTTTTGTGGATTTATATGTTTTGTAGCATAAAGGATTTTCTGTTAATTCCTTTTTCAGAAGGCTTTCGCTTTCTTCTAATGTGTCACGCAGGTGTGGATATCCGTCACTTGCAAGAATAATAGTGTCACCCTCGTGTACTTTATATGTCACAATAAACCTTTCAGGGACGGCGCTTCCGTTTATGACACCGAAGCCCAGCTCACAAACAGTGTTTGCGTATTTGTGCTGAGCTTTGAGCTTTGGCATAATGTGATCTCTGCCTATGTCATTTTTCAGCAGTTCCTCTTCGGTTGCACCATTTTTAACAGCGTTTTCAAGAAATGCACAGCGCTCGGCTGAAAGTATTAAGTCCAAAGTTTTTTCGTGAAGATGCTTTGTTCCGTTTATGATGCAGCAGCAATCACCTACGCTCCATATTTCCTTGCGGAACCGGCTTAAAATAATCACACCTGCTGCAGCGCTGCCGGGCTCTTCATTTTCATCATAAAGGAACGACACAGCCTTTGTCAGATTTGTGATTGCATTTTCACAAGAAATATCGGCAGGGAAGAGCTCTATTGCTTTGCATATTGCTTCTGCTGCAGCAATACCACCTGTTTTTCCGTCCCAGGTGCGACTGCTTTTTGCTGTGACACCATCAACCACAGCAATAAAGTCTTCTGTTATAAGCAATTTGTCCTCGCACAGAGCTTGGTCAGCTTTTTTCCCTTCAATAAATTTTTCGATAATTCTCATTATTTATCGTCCTTTTCAAGAAGCTTTTTGTAAGGCATAAGCATACCCTCGCTCATCAGATTTCCTGCTTTTGCTTTGATTTTAGGGTTGTTCATAAGAGCCCCCACAAGGTACATTGCGATCATTGTGCCTCGTTTCTTCTGTGGAAAATCATATTGACCGTGCTTCTTGTAGAATTTGTGGTCTGCCTTCATAAATCCCTGCATCAGCCAGATTAAATCACGGAAGATTTTCATTCCGCCAATTCCGTAGAAATTCTGTGGTGGGACATATTTGTTTTCTAATGCATAGCAAAGATTTTTTGAGAGTATGTCAATTTCAGCATCAGGGTCGGTTTCATCTGTTGCAACACCTGCAAGGAAATTTGAGCCAACCTGCGCACGGCCTTCAATAATCATTTGCAGATTGAATTCCTCGCTGTAATTACCACTTACAAGATATGCCATAGGCATACCCATTGTAACAGTTCTGTGTCCGTTGCAGAATTGACGGTCATCATAAAGCTTGAAGGATGCACCCATTGAGTGGTCTTTTACTGTGAATGCAATAACAATAGCCTGGGCTGTTTGGATTTCATTTCGCAGATAATCATCAAATCCGTCTTTGTAAACACATTTTCCGGAAACAGCACAGCTCATGCAGCCAAGGCAGCCACCCTTGAAGGGGTATTCGCCAATGTTGATAACTCTCGTTTTGATCGGGAATGTGCTTCTGAAGCGCTCAATCATAGACTTGAGCTGAGTGTCATCCTTTTCGCAGTTTGTGAGCACAACAATATCCCCGTCTTGTTTATCACTTTGCTCATAAATGGGTGTCACGGAAACTTTCTTTGCAGGCGTGCTTGTAACTGAGGGCTTTTCATGTATATCGTTGTCAACACAGTGCATAGCATATCTGAAGAAATCCTTTGCCTGAGCCTGACCTTTTTCTGTCAGAAGGTCATCCATGTCTGCGGAAAGCCCCTTGATATATTTTAAATTAAGATCACAGCAGTTGTCCTGGATGTATCTGTGGGCTGTTACGTCATAGAAATGCTTTGAGGTTGAAAGCTGTGTTGCAAATTTGCCATCAAGAGAAATATTATTCTCCTTCACAAGCTCAATGAATCTGTGAAGCTGATATGGTGCAATGAATGTATAAACAGGGTATGAGAAGATAATCAGGTCAGCATTCAGAAGGGCTTCACCGGCAGAAGAGAAATCTCTTTCGAGAGCTTTGATTTTCTGTCCTGCGTGAAGCACCTGAAAGTTGTTTTCGGGGAAATGCTTCTCAAGGTATTTAATGGTCTGGAGGGTGATGCTGTATTCACCCTTGGGGCTTCCGTTAACAACAAGAATATTCATAGCCGCCTCCGAATAAAAATTGTTACAATAATTATATCATAATTTGTTGCAAATGCAAATAAGAAAAGCCACCGCGTCGCGATGGCTTTTAAAGTTGAATTATGTTAATTCAAGGTAGCAATGCTTTGTTGTAACACTACCATCTGAATGAATTGAAAGGGTGGTGCCGCCTGTCATGCCTTCTTCGAAATAGCATCCCTCACCAAGCTTGAGACCATAGGTGAGGCGTATGCCCTCGTAAACGATTGAAGAAGAGTTAACATGGTCGTGCCCAACAATCATATTCTTGGTGCTGCCAAGCTCCTTGCAAAGGTCAAAGAAGCCGTTGTTAACAGGTGCACTGCAAACAGCTTCGCTGTTTTTGCCGAAGGCTGTTGCAGCATATTCAGGATAGAAGCATTCGTTTTCTTTATCCCATGCAGCTTCCCATGCGTCTTTGTATTCATAAACGGGAATGTGCATAAAGCAAGTGCTCTCAATAACTCTGCCTTCCTGCTCTGCGATACCGTTAACTGCCCAGGTGTACCAATTCATCTGGAGTGGCCAGAGGTGATCATATTCGTTCTCAAGGAAAGTTCCATCATCTAATGTGTAGTCTCTGTTTGAGTGAGTATCGAGCATAAACAATGTGTGAATGATTTCACCATTTTCAGCAATGTTAATGATGTAGTTGCCATAGCCCATATTTTCAGGACCAAATTCAAACAAGCAGTTTTCAGCCTGTGTGAAAAGCTCTGCTGCCCAGAATTCACTTACGCAGCCCTGGCCGTCATGGTTACCCATAACAGGTGCCCACGGAATGCCGAAGGAATCAATGTAGTTAATAAGCTCAATGTAAGCAACTGTACCCCAGGCATTGTCACCGGTGAGAGTGATTAAATCAGGCTGTTGCTCCTCAATGAGAGTTGCAATCATATTGTTTGAGCGTGTGCCCATATCGTCGAAAACTTCATCATCATTGAGCTGAATATCTGTAAGGTTGAGAATGACAAAATCCTTTGATGGGTCCTTCTCAATCATGGTGTAAGCAGACTCGTTGAATTCGCTCTTGAGTGTCCATTTTGTGAAGTATGCAGCTTCGCCACCTGCATTGAAGAAGTTGTTGATTGGTGCCATGAACTGTAAAAATGACATCATGAACGCAATAATCATTTTAATAATTGCCATAGAAAATTACCTCCAAAA
>JAFODQ010000062.1 GCA_017380615.1 Clostridia bacterium
ACGCGCAGAATAAACCCCGGGAGCTCCTACAAGATAATCAACTGCAAGACCCGAATCATCTGCAACACAAGGCATTCCACTTTCAAGGCATCCACTCTGTGCCTTAAGGAAGGCATTCTCATAGAAGGTTTCACCTGTTTCATCAACATCGGTGATTTCAATGCCAAGCTGATCAGCTGTTTTAACATCAATACCCAAGGGTGAGAGAATTCTGTACAGCTCATCTCTCTTTTTCATATTATGCGTAGCAATTAAAAATTCCATAGACATTATCTGAACAACCTCCCGAAGAATCCTCTCTTCTTTTTAGGCTCGTCATCCTGTGAATTGTCGGAAGACGCTGTATCGAGTGACTCTTCTGACTCAATTGCTTGTGTTGTTTCTTCAACAGTTTCTTCAACTGTTTCTTCAACAATTTCTTCAACAGTTTCTTCAACAACTTCCTCGACAGGCGCTTCAGCAGATTCAACAGGAGCTTCGTCTCCTGCCTGTGCAGCTTCTTCTGCATTGATTTCTGCAATTGCCTCAAAGATTTCACCTATCACAGCAGCAGTTTCATCCTGTGAGCTGTTGCTCTCGGGAATTTCCTCACGGATGGCTGAAAGGTCAATTTCATCTTCCTCGTAATCCTCCGGAAGAGCATCAAACAAGCCCTCTGCAAATGCCTTGGGATTGAAGGGCTGTAAATCATCTATACCCTCGCCCACACCAATAAATTTAACAGGCACCTTAAGGTCATTTTTAATTGAAAGCACAACGCCGCCTCTTGCTGTACCGTCAAGCTTTGTAAGGATAATACCAGTGATTTCTGCAATCTTTGCAAACTCTCTTGCCTGGTTAACGGCATTCTGACCCGTGGTTGCATCAAGTACAAGAAGCACCTCACGGTCTGAATACGGAAGCTCACGATCGATAACTCTGTAAATTTTCGCAAGCTCATCCATAAGATTTTTCTTATTATGAAGTCTGCCTGCAGTGTCACAGATGATAATTTCTGTGCCCCTTGCTTTTGCTGCAGAAATTGTGTCAAAGATAACAGCAGCAGGGTCTGCACCCTCTTTATGCTTTATAATATCAACGCCTGCACGCTGTGCCCAAACATCAAGCTGATCGATTGCTGCGGCACGGAATGTGTCGGCAGCTGCAAGAATAACACTCTTACCCTCTGCCTTGTATCGGGCTGCCATTTTACCGATTGTGGTGGTTTTACCAACACCATTTACACCAATTACGAGGATAACAGAAGGAATGGTGATAAGACCCATATCCTCGCCACCCTCAAGCATTTCGGCTACAATCTCTTTAATCTCTGTCTTAACATCTGCAGGATTCTTGAGACCCTTTTTGCGAACAATATCATTGAGACGAAGAGTGATTTCAGATGCAGTGGTGACACCAACATCACCCATTACGAGAGCCTCCTCAAGCTCATCGAAAAGCTCCTGATCAATTGATGTGTAGCTATCAAGCACATTATCGATAGCACCTGAAACATTTTTTCTTGTTTTTCTTAAACCGAAGTTAATTTTCTTGAAAATACCCAAAAGTATCAATCCTTTGTGTGATTATGTTTTAAAGTTTTTTCTCATCATCCCGTATCGAAATACGCGAGCGAGAAAAACCAAGTTATTTGCGATAGATTACGTTAAATCAAATCTTGAAGCCATTTCGGCTGTCTTTAACTCCAACAGTTTAGACACGCCCTTCTCCTGCATTGTGACACCATAGAGCATATCTGCCTCTTCCATTGTGCCACGGCGGTGAGTGATGAGGATAAACTGTGTGTTATCTGTCATGCGACGCACATAGGATGCATATCTTGCAACATTGACATCATCAAGTGCTGCCTCAACCTCGTCGAAAATACAGAACGGACAAGGATTGATTTTAAGAATTGCAAAAAGAAGTGCGATTGCTGAAAGGCCCTTTTCACCACCTGAAAGCAAGGAGATATTCTGAACATTTTTGCCCGGTGGCTGCACCTTGATTTCGATGTCTGATTCAAGGACATCGTTTTCATCAGTAAGCACAAGAGATGCTTTACCGCCACCGAAAAGCTCGGAGAAGGTCTGACCGAAGCTGAAATTAATTTTATCAAACTGCTCCTTGAACTGAACTCCCATCTTGCCTGTGAGCTCATTGATAAGCTTGATAAGCTCAGCCTTAGATTTCTCAACATCACTTACCTGACCATGCATAAAGCTATATCTTTCGGAAACCTCTTTATACTCTTCAATAGCACTGACATTTACATTGCCAAGGCCACGGATTTTGCCCTTAAGCTCATTGAGTCTCTTTTTGGCTTCAGGAATATTTTCGATTTCTATATTGAGCTCTTCTGCTTCACGACGTGTAAGCTCGTACTCGTCATAGAGCTTGTTTGAGATTTCATCAAACTCTTTCTGCATTGTGTCACGGCGCTCTGCAAGTCTTGCATTTTCACCATTAAGCTTCTCTCTATCCTCTGTTTTTTCTCGTTCAAGAAGACGAAGCTTACCACTCTCCTGCTCAAACTGTTCACGACGTGAAATTTCTGCAGCTATTTTATCCTTTGATGCAGCACTCTGCTCACGAAGGCCGAATGCTTCACTCTTAAGAATCTCTATGCGATTTGTGATTTCTTCATTTCTCTGCTGAATCTCTGCAATCTCACCATTGAGCTGAGAAAGCTTATCCTTATGGTTTGTGGCTCTGCTCTGAAGTCTTGCAATTTCATCCTGCTTGGCTTCAATTTCCTTTTCAGCTGTTGCCATATCAAGCTTTATCTGCGAAATATCTGCTGTTAATTTCTCACGCTTTTCTGTTATGGACTCTCTGTCGCCTGTAAGACCAGCAAGCTCTGCCTCAACACCTTCAAGCTCTGCCTGAAGTGTTACAAGACGCTCCTGTGCAGATGAAACACCTGACTTGATAGATTCGATTCTTTCAAGAAGGCTGTTTTTCTCCTCCTCTGCACTACTCTTAGCAGCAAGAAGATTCTGAAGATTGCCATTTTTGAGAGCAAGGACACCCTCAACTCTTATTTTATCCTCACCCAAGGCAGTGATTTCTGCCTTGCAGCCCTCAAGCTCTGCTGTTACTGCTGCAGCACTCTCCTGCTGTGAACGAACATCCTTTTCGAGAATTGACAGTTTCTCTTCAAGTTTTTCACATTCATTCTTCAAGGATTCAAGCTGATTACCTCTGCTCAGGATACCTGCATTCTGAAGCTTTGAACCACCTGTCATGGAGCCACCTGCATTCACAACCTGACCGTCAAGAGTAACAATTTTAAATTTGTAATTGAATTTCTTGGCAATTGAAATTGCAGCATCAAGATCCTCACAGACAACTGTTCTGCCCAGAAGGGATTTAATGATTTCATCATACTTTGCATCATACTCAACAAGACTTGATGCAAGGTTTATGTATCCATAGCAATCATCAAGACCATCCTCATCAAGCACCTTACCCTTGATAGCTGTCAAGGGAAGGAAGGTTGCTCTACCCACACGATTTTCCTTCAGGAAGGAAATTGCCTTCTTGGCATCATTTTCAGTATTGGTAACAATATTCTGAATCTGTGCTGCAAGAGCCGTTTCAATTGCAAGAGAATATTTATCCTTTACAGAAATAATCTGGGATACAGGTGCAATGATACCACGGAGTGTGCCACGCTGCACCTCTTTCATTACAGCCTTAACACTACCCTGATAGCCTTCCATGTTCTTCTCAAGGTCCATAAGCATATTAAGTCTTGAGTGCTTTATGTGAAGCTCGTTGCGAAGATTGTTTTCTTCCTCCTTGAGCTTTTCGTACTTTTCAAGGCGGGTCTTGGCAAGAAGCTCAATACCTGAAAGAGAATTATTAAGCTCCGTGTTCTTTTCAACGATTCTGTCAAGCTCTTCGACAACACCATCGCGTTCTTTGATGAGTGCCTCCATCATAGGCATACGACTTTCAATGCTTTCATCGATTGCCGTGATTCTGTTCTGAATTTCTGCAATTGATGAATCTGCCGTGGAAACAACAATTCTGCTGTCTGCAACCTCAACTGAAAGAGCTGTGAATTTTTCTGAAAGCTCAACACTCTTTTGAGCAGACTTACTGTTTTCATCGCTCAAAGCATCAAGCTTCAAAGTGAAATCATCTAGAGTTACAAGCTTTGCATCAATAGTCGTTTTCAAATCAGTGATGATTTTCTCTGCTGCCTCTATCTGTTCTGAAATCTGAGTGTCTGTATCGTTTTCTTCAAGCTTTTCTCTTTCAATACGCTGAATTGTTTCATTATTATGCTCAATTGTGTTTTCCTGAACAGCTATCTGAGCTTCAAGCAGTGCTGCCTGTTCCTCAAGCTGTGTGGAAGAGCGTCTTATCTCGTCAATTGCAAGGGTGATTTTCTGTGCATCCTCAATTGACGAATCAATTTTCTGTGTTATTTCCTCCAGCTCCTTGCAAACAGCATTGTACTGAGCCTGAGTTATTGTGAGCTTTTTATCATATTCACGAAGGTCGTTCTTTGCCTTCTCAATTGTGTAAAGCCAGATTCCGATTTCAAGGGTTTTCTTCTCCCCTGCATATTCAAGGAATTTCTGTGCCTTTTCACTTTGCACCCTGAGAGGTCCCACACGGGACTCAAGCTCTGTGAGTATATCACGGAGTCTGAGGAGATTTTCCTCTGCCTGATTAAGTCTGCGCATTGCATCTGCACGACGATATCTGTAATGAGAGATTCCTGCAGCCTCTTCAAGCATATCTCTTCTGTCATCAGATTTACCTGAAATGAGTGTTTCAATCTTACCCTGGCTGACCATGGAATAGCCGTCTCTTCCGAGACCTGTGTCCATAAACAGCTCGTGGATATCTCTTAACCTTGCCTGCTCACCGTTGATTTTATATTCACTTTCACCTGAACGGTAATATCGTCTCGTTACAGTGACAAGCTTTTCGGCATTATTGAGCGCCATATCGGAGTTATCAAGCTTGAGTGTTACCTCTGCGAAGCCAACAGCTCTACGAGAGTCTGTACCACTGAAAATAACATCCTCCATTTTTGAGCCACGGAGATTTTTTGTTGACTGCTCACCAAGCACCCAACGCATAGCATCGGAAAGATTACTCTTACCACTACCGTTAGGTCCGACAACTGCAGTTATACCTTTGCCGAACTCAAGCACCGTCTTATCAGGAAAGGACTTGAAGCCCTGCATTTCAATGGCTTTAAGATACATCTGTTTTCTACCTTTCATCTGAAGCCTCAAGAGGCTTCACTTCAATTTCATATTTATTCAACTTGCTTTTACTCTTGATGGTTACATTGTAGCCCAGAGAAAGCAATGTGTTTTTATTTTTCTTTTTCTGACCTGTCATTTTAGAAATCTCCGAAGGATTCACGTAAATAACATAGTCTCCATCAGGATGTTCTTCTAAAATGCTTTTGGCAATATCAAGATAAATCTGACCCTCGCACAGCTCACCGAAAGCCTGGTGATATGGCCCTGCAAGATAACCCTCCTCCACATTGCCTCCGGAATGGAGGCCGAGACGGATAACGGTTATTTCTTCCTCATAAAACCTTTTAAGAAGCTTTGCACAAAGGCTCACGGCACTTTCAAGGCTCTGAGGCGAATATTCACCCTTCAGATAAAGCTCCCCGAGGCGTGTACCCTCAAGGGTTATGGTGGGATAAATTCGTACAGTGTCAGGTCTGAGACTTATTATATCCTCACAAGTTTTAAGAGATTTCTCATCTGTATCTCCCAAAAGTCCTGTCATCATCTGAAGACCGAGAGAAAAGCCATATTTCTTAATAAGCTGCGAGGCATTTATAATGTCCTCTCTGCTGTGTCCTCTGTTATTGAGTCGGAGAACTTCTTCGTCTGTGCTCTGAGCACCCAGCTCAATTGCTGTAACACCAAAATCCTTTAAAAGAGAAAGAACCTCTTCATTGATGGCATCGGGTCTTGTGGAAATTCTTATTCCCATAAAATCACCCTTGTCAACAAAGGGCTTTGCAACCTCCAGAAGAGAGAGCATATAAGCTCTGTCTATTGCTGTGAAGCTGCCACCGAAAAAAGCAATTTCCGTGCTGCAAGGGTTATTTCCTGCCCCACAAGCCACCTGAAGCGTTTCAGTAACCTCCTCGGGAGTCAGCTCCTTCACAGATCCTGAAATTGTCTTCTGATTACAGAATGAGCACTGATGGGGACAGCCCATATGTGGCACAAAAAGAGATATATTAGCGTGCTTCATATATCAAGCTTTTCAAGAGCAGCACCTGCTGCTGCTTGCTCGGCTTCCTTTTTGCTTCTTCCCTCACCTATACCGGCAATCTCACCGTTAAGCTTAACCGCAAAACGGAAAACCTTTTCATGATCGGGTCCCGTCTCATCAAGCTCTTCGTAAGAGATTGTGTAAAGCTTATCCTTTTGGATTTTTTCCTGAAGAAGAGATTTATTATCCTTAAAATTTGCTTCCCTCTTCACAGCCTCTGTGATAAAGGAGAGAATATATGGCTTAACTGACTCAATGCCACCATCAAGATACATTGCAGCAATTACAGCCTCAAAGGCATCTGAAACAATAGATGGTCTGTTTCTGCCACCTGAGTTTTCCTCGCCCTTGCCCATATAAATAAACTCACCCAATGATATTTTTTCAGCAAACTTGAAAAGTGACTTTTCGCAAACGACTGCTGCTCGCAGCTTTGTAAGCTCGCCCTCATGCCTTGACTTATATTCACTGAAAAGATATTCGGCTGTTACGAAGCCCAAAACGGAGTCCCCAAGAAATTCAAGTCTTTCGTTATCACGGGGAAGCTTATTCTCATTTGCATACGAAGAATGAGTTAAAGCAATCTTTATAAGCTCCTTATCCTTGAAGACATATCCGATTTTTTCTTCAAAAGCTTTTATGTTTTCCATATTTTCACCTTAAATCGATTTTATCGAAATAATCCATACTGCGCTGTGCAAGTGCTTCATAGCGCTCCTTCTTGTCTCTTATTTTCTCTTCAAGAGGTTCAATGATACCGAACGCTGCACCCATTGGCTGAAAGTTTTTCACACTTTCATCTGCAACATACTGCGAAAGAGCACCCATCATTGTGATTTTGGGAAGAAGTATAGGCTCTTCACCGTTGATTCTTCTTGCAGCATTATACCCCGCAAGAATACCCGATGCAGCAGATTCCATATACCCCTCAACACCTGAAATCTGACCTGCAAAATATATGCGAGGCTCATTCTTCAGGCTGAAATCATAGGAAAGAATTCCGGGAGAGTTAAGGAATGTATTTCTGTGCATAACACCATATCGCACAAACTCTGCATTTTTTAATGCGGGAAACATTGAGAAAACTCTCTTCTGCTCGGAAAATTTGAGATTTGTCTGGAAACCGACCAGATTGTACATTGTACCATCCTTGTTTTCCTTGCGAAGCTGTAAATTTGCCCAAGGTCTGTGCCCTGTTTTAGGATTGATAAGACCAACAGGCTTTAAAGGACCGTATCGCATTGCATCCCTGCCTCTTGAGGCAAGCACTTCAATAGGCATACAACCCTCATAAACATCCTTCCTTTTATCAAAGGAATGAAGCTCTGCGCTTTCTGCGTTTATGAGCTCATCATAAAATTCTTCATACTGTGCCTTATCAAGAGGACAGTTGATGTAATCATCCTCACCACCACGATCATAGCGCGACTGTGTGAATGCATTTTCCATATCGATGCTGTCTGCTGTCACAATCGGTGCTGCTGCATCATAAAAGGACAAGAACTCCTTGCCACAAAGCTCCCCTACCTTTTGGGCGAGAGCATCGCTCATGAGAGGACCAGCAGCAATGATAACTATACCATCCTGCGGAATATCCGTAATCTCTTCCCTTACAAGGGTTATGTTTTCATCTTCCTCGATTGCTTTAGTAATCTCCAGAGAGAAAACATCTCTGTCAACAGCAAGAGCACCACCTGCAGGGACCTTTGCTTTATAAGCGGCATCAAGGCACACGGAGCCAAACCTGCTCATTTCTGCCTTAAGCAGACCTGCTGCAGAGCCAAGACGCTCTGCCTTGAGAGAATTTGAGCAAACAAGCTCTGCAAGACGGTCTGTTTTGTGCGCAGGAGAGAATTTCTGTGGCTTCATCTCATAGAGAGTTACCTTGATTCCTCTTTTGCTTAACTGACAGGCAGCCTCAACGCCTGCAAGGCCGCCACCTATAACAATAACACTATTATTCATCTGTTTTTTTTGCGTTCTTTCTTGGTGCCTTAAAGGAATATCCACAAGCCTTGTCAGGACAAGTTATGAGACCACCCTTACCCTTGAAAAGTGACTTTCCACAATTGGGACAGTTTTCACCGGTTGGCTTATCCCATGTCATAAAGTTACATGTGGGATAATTATCACAGCCATAGAACTGATAGCCTCGTTTTGATTTTTTCCCGATAACCTTGCCACCACATTCGGGGCAAACAGCATTTGTTTCCTCAACAAGCGGCTTTGTTGTTTTACACTCAGGGTAACCCGGACAAGCAAGGAACTTTCCGTAGCGACCTGATTTAACAACCATGTTTCTACCACACTTATCACACTTAACATCGGTGATATCTTCCTGAAGCTGAATCTTCTGACCCTGCATTTCTGTTTTCGCTTTGCTCAGAGATGCTTCAAGCTCGTTGTAAAATTCATGGAGCATTTCAATGTAGTTGATTGAGCCACTGTCAATCTCATCAAGCTTTGATTCCATGGAAGCTGTAAACTTTGTGTTTACAATTTTCGGGAATTTATCCTTAAGAAGTGATGTGGTAGCACAACCAAGCTCTGTTGCCTTGAGAAGCTTTCCGTCACGATTAACATATTCTCGCTTGATGATTGTGCTCACGATTGATGCGTAGGTACTTGGACGACCAACGCCTGTTTCCTCAAGTGTTTTGATAAGAGAAGCTTCTGTGTAATGTGCGGGTGGCTGTGTGAAGTGCTGGTTGCCCTTAAGCTCCTTGAGCTTGAGAGCATCTCCTGCTTTAACCTCAGGAATTGCACTTTCGTCACCATCATCAACAGCATCCTCATAAAGTGCTGTAAAGCCATCGAATTTAATTGAATATCCACTTGCAGAGAAGATGAGGTAACCGGGCTCACCGTCCTTGGTTGCCTTGATTTCAATCTTCACTGTATCCTGAACACAGGGAGCCATAAGTGATGCAACATAACGACACCAGATAAGGTTATAAAGCTTATACTGGTCGTTAGTGAGGCTCTTCTTTGCTATTGCCGGAGTAATCTCAATATTTGTTGGTCTGATAGCCTCGTGACCGTCCTGAGCATTAGCTCTTGTTTTGAAATATCTTGGCTTTTCAGGGAGGTACTTCTCACCATAAGTTTTTGAAATGAATGCATTTGCTGCTGCTCTTGCCTCTTCGGAAATCCTCAAAGAGTCTGTTCTCATATATGTGATAAGACCGGTCATTCCAAAGCCATCAATTTCAATACCTTCATAAAGCTCCTGTGCAAGCTTCATGGTTTTCTGCGCCTGGAAATTAAGCTTGCGCGAAGCATCCTGCTGCATAGAGGATGTGATAAATGGAGGTGAAGGCTGTTTCTTTCTTGTGCCCTTCTTAACAGAATCAGCAACATAATCTGCACCGTCAAGACGAGCAAGATACATATCAGTCTGTGCCTGATTCTCAATTTTCACCTTGCCGCTTTCATCCTCTGCAAGAGAAGCCGAGAACACCTTTCTGCCAACAGAGAACTTTGCATCGATTGACCAATATTCTTCAGGAACAAATCTCGCAATCTCTTCCTCACGGTCAACAATAAGCCTTACAGCAACACTCTGTACACGACCTGCAGAAAGACCTCTTCTGATTTTCTGTGAAATAAACGGGCTGATTCTGTAACCCACAAGGCGATCAAGAATACGGCGAGCCTGCTGTGCATCAACAAGACCCATGTCAACAATCTCGGGATTGCTTATGCCCTTCTTAACACTCTTCTCGTTAATTTCGTTGAACTTAACTCTGTTTTTCTGCTTAAGGTCGAGCTCAAGAAGTGTTGCAAGATGCCAGGAAATTGCTTCTCCTTCACGGTCCGGGTCAGTTGCGAGATAAACTGCATCGCTTGCTGAAACCATATCCTTAAGGTCTTTAACGAGTTTTTCCTTTCCCTTGATTACTGCATACTTTGGAGCGAAATCGTTTTTGACATCAACGCTCAGCTTTGCTGCAGGAAGGTCCCTTACATGACCCATTGATGCAACAACATCGTAATCCTTACCAAGATATTTTTTTATTGTCTTCGCCTTAGCAGGAGACTCAACTATAACAAGCTTTGACATTCATTTCATCCTTTCAAAGTGATAGTTAAATTATTTTATATTTTTTGCCACCCATTAATTCACATACGCCCAAAATTTCAAGCTCTGTGAGCGATGAGAGCACTATATTCATTTTCAGTTCTGTTGCCCTTGCAATATCATCTATATGCATAGGCTCTTCAGTAAGCACACCATATACAGAAATTGCGTCATCTGATGCGCTCCCCGTCAGGTCAGCTTTTTTGACAGGCACCTTTTCCTGCACCACAGTTGATGTCTGCCCCATGGACCTCATTTTTTCCTCTGCGGTCTTTTTGTTTCCTGAAGGCTTTCTGTAATTAACATATTCAACCGAGCTCAAGGGCAAAACTGCCTTTTCATAGTCAATTAAATCGGGATACAGAAACTCATATTCACAAAGCACATCCATAGCGGAGAAAACAGGCTTTGCACCATTTTGTATGAGGTGATTAGTACCATCGAATGATGACCTTACAATATCACCCGGTACAGCAAAAACATCCCTGCCCTGCTCAGCAGCTCTGTCTGCAGTTATAAGTGAGCCGCTCTTAACGCCCGCCTCGATAACCACAACGCCCAGGCTTGTACCCGAAATGAGTCTGTTTCTTATGGGGAAGGTTGCCTTAGACGGTGCCTGAATGGGCTGATATTCTGACACGACAGCACCATATCTTGTAATGGCTCTGCGAATAGGTGCATTCTCAGGAAGATAATTATACGAAAGCCCACAGCCAAGAAATGCAAGTGTCCTTCCCTTTGCAAGCATTGCACCTGCGTGAGCCTCACTGTCTATTCCCAATGCTCCGCCACTTATTACGGTGGCACCTGACTGCGCAAGTCTGTAGGAAAGCTTCTGTGCTATCTGAATACCGTATTCGCTTGCATTGCGAGTGCCCACAATACCGATTGACACAGGGTCATTCAGCACAGAGCAATCACCCATGCCATATAACACCAAGGGCATGCAGGAAATATTCCTGAGCCTATCGGGATAAAGGACACTATCGGGAGTTATTATTTCATAGCCCTTCGCACGACATTCTCTGAGCACAGCGGTTGTCTGTGAAGGTGTGGAGCTTTTTAATGCATGAATCTTTTTTTCGGTGAGAAGACCTGACAGCTTCCACTCCACGGATCCTGCAAGATACAGCTGCTCAGGTGATTCAAAATACCCGAGAAGCTCGTCTGTTCTTGCACCTGCACCCAAGGCCGTCTGAAGCCATATCCAGTATTCTACAGGTGATGCTTTCATCTCATCATTTCCCAAATCAGAATAGATGCTGCAGCTGCAGCATTGAGGGATTCTGCTCTGCCCTTCATAGGGATGGTCACAAGCAAGGTTGATGCTTCCTTTGTTTCCTGTGTGATGCCGTTACCTTCGTTACCGATTACACAAACCACGCCGCCGTTCATATCAACCTCTGTGATTTTCACAGCATCGCTATCGGGCACACCTGAGTAAACCTTCATCCCCTCGGATCTGAGTTGAGTAAGATATCCGGGAAGATTTTCAGTTACCACAACATTAAGTCTGAACAGTGAACCCATGGCTGCGCGCTGAGACTTGGGATTATAAATATCACAGCCGCCACACACGATAACACCATCAAGTCCGACTGCTTCGGCTGTGCGCACAACAGCACCGAAATTAGACGGATTTGAAACATCTTCAAGGGCAATATATTTCCCATTATATTTTATTTTACCTATATTTAGCTTTTTGTCAAGCATTTCGCATACACAAAAAACACCCTGATTATTGGTAGTATCGCTCAATTTATCGGCAATTTCCTCTGTTACGAGATAGCTTTTATTTGCTGATTTTTCGATTTCTCCCACATAATCCGAGTATTTCTCTGCTGCTTTTTCTGTAACAAAAAGCTCTTTGATTACAACGCCACTGATTGCAGCATCGTAAGAGAGCCTTGCGCCCTCAATAAAAAACAGATTTTCTTTTTTTCGAAAGCTGTCTTTTTCCCGTAATTTAACAGCAAATTTTATTTTTTCATTTACTTTACTTGTAATCTTTTCCGTAATAATACACCCTTATTCTTCAAAAAATCACATATTGAATTTGTGCTGATAAAACATCTAACGCCCGACCGTCATTCCGGTCGGGCGTAGCATAAGATTATTAAAGGGCAGCCTTTGCCTTTTCAACGAGAGCCTTGAAGCCTTCAGGATCAGAAATAGCGATTTCTGAGAGCATCTTTCTGTTGAGCTCGATACCTGCCTTCTTAAGGCCATTGATAAATGTTGAATAGTTAATATCATTCATCTTGCATGCAGCTGAGATTCTTGCAATCCAGAGACGGCGGAAATCTCTCTTCTTCTGCTTTCTGCCGATATATGCATAGTTACCGCTTTTCATAACTGCCTGCTTAGCAGTCTTGAAGAGCTTGCTCTTTGAGCCGTAATAACCCTTAGCGAGCTTAAGAACTTTATTTCTTCTTTTGCGAGTCATCATCGCACCTTTAATACGTGCCATTATAAGTTACCTCCTATCGATTGTTAATTATTTGTAAGGAATGAGACGCTTAATCTGCTTCTGATTTGTAACGTCTGCAACACCTGTCTGACGAAGACCTCTTTTGCGCTTTGTTGTCTTCTTTGTAAGGATGTGAGACTTATTGGCATGTGCACGGATCGGCTTGCCATTCTTGGACATTTTGAAACGCTTCTTTGCGCCTGAGTGTGTTTTAATCTTAGGCATAATTAATCCTCCTTAAAATTTGCTTTTACTTTGATGCCTTGGGAACAAGAAACATAAGCATCTGACGGCCTTCAAGCTTTGCAGCCTTTTCAACTGTGCCGTTTTCTGCGCAAGCCTCAGCGAAGCGCTGCATAATAACGGTACCGTTTTCTGTGTGAGCCATCTCTCTGCCTCTGAAACGGATTGATACCTTTACCTTGTCTCCTGCTTTGAGGAAACGTAAAGCATGGTTAACCTTTGTGGTGAAATCCCCTGTGTCAATGTTCAATGATAAACGGACCTCTTTGATATCCATTACCTTCTGATTTTTTCTTTGCTCTTTCTCACGCTTTGCCTGTTCGAAACGATACTTACCATAGTCCATAATCTTGCAGACAGGTGGGTTTGCACCGGGAGCAATTTTCACAAGGTCAAGATTTGCTTTTTCTGCAAGAGCGAGCGCCTCTTTTGCTGACATAATGCCAACCTGGCCACCATCTGCAGAAATAACTCTTACTTCTTTATCTCTGATTGCCTCATTGATTTGTGTTTCCTTGCTGATACCTAAGCACCTCCAGAAAAAATTAAAAGCTTGAACGGAAAATTCCGTTCAAGCCCAATTGACGCAATGATTGCGTTGAATATGAAAGCTATTGACCAAACAATACTCTCGTTTGGTGAGAACGGAACAGTCCTGCTTTATTGCTCAAATATAATAACAACTTAATCTGCTTTTGTCAAGCATTTTTTAAGATTTTTTATTATTCTGCCACTGTTTCCTGTGTTTGCTCGGAAACGGGCTGTGTTTCTTCATCGGTAACAGGCACTGTTACCTTCTGTGTTGTTATTTCCTCGGTGGTTTCAACATATTCACCATAATAGTATATTATGATTATATCACCTGAGGAAAGTCTCTTATCGCTGGGAATTTCTGCCCAATCGCCTGTTTTGGTATCTTCATATGCAATTCTGTAAACAGTGTTTGATTCTGCTTTGCTACCGGCAATCTGTGCAGATTCACTCTTCACATTTTTAAAGCCCTCAGCCTTAATGGTCTTAATAGCCTCCTGAAGATTATAGCCGATAACATCGGGCACCTCGAGACCGTTGCTTATCTGAAGAACGATTGTTTTCGGATTAATAGAGGTCACCTCGGTGCCTGCATTGATATTCTGTGAAACAACAGTTCCTCTTTCCGCGGGACTATCTATATATTCGGTCTTGAATATGAGAACATCCTTATATTTCTCATCATTCTTTATGTCATCATAAACCTTGCCCTTGAAATCGGGAAGCTTGATGGACTTTATTGAATTATTATCTCCATTACTCTGAGCAACGGCTGTGGTTGTTGATTCATCTGCGGGAAGCTTCGCACCGTCATCTTTTGAAAGAAGCTTAACACCCACAAGAACAGCAATGAGGATTGCAAGACAGATAGCTGCACTGATTGCAAATGCTGCAATGGTACTCTTCTTCAACGGGGCACGGGTGGGAGCAATCTCCTCATCACCAGGCTCTTCTGCTTCCTCTTCCACATACTCATCAACATCAGACGCATCGTCCTCCTCATCTTCGTAAAGAGAAGCAAACGCCTCTGCGGCTGTGCCTGCAGCTGCAGGAGATGCAGAAAGCTCATTCCGAAGCAGCTCAACTGACTCTGTTCTGTCCTCAGGCATAATCTGAAGCGCATTAACAAGGGCATTTATTACATAAGCCGGAAGCTGTTCTGCAAACTTGCCGGGAATCATAAGCTTATCATTAACAAGCCTTGATGATGCATTCATCGGAGTGCTGCCGATAAGAGTTCTGTAAAGAACAGCTGCAAACGCATAGATATCGGTGTATGCACCCAAGCCTGCACTCATACCATACTGTTCAACTGCAGCATAGCCCTCAAACAGCTCTGCTTCCATATTGGTTTTTGCAACACGAACAGCCTCTGTTGAGAAGCCTGTAATTTTAAGCTTACCTTTGGAATCAATCACAAGAGTGTTAGGTGAAATACCACCATGAGTTATACCTGAAGCGTGAAGCTCACCCATTGCAGAAACAATAGGCATAAGAAGAACTCTTGCTTCATCCCATGAAATACAACCCTGCTCCTTTTCAAGAAGGAAATCACGAAGGGTCTTGCCATCACCCATAAATTCGGTTACGGAATAAACTGTACCCAGATCCTCAAAGACCTGATGCACTGTGGGCAAAGCCGTATAGCCACTTATTGACAAAAGAGCTTTCCAAAGCTTAATGAAGGCTTCCTTTGCATCAATAAACTCAGACGCCTTCCCCACATTAACGAGACAATAATTACCCTCACCTCGTGCGAGCATTCCTTCCGGGAAAAGCTCACGAAGTGTAACTGGTGTTTTGGTTTCCATATCAAAGGCATTGTATGTAATGCCCTCTGCATTGGAGCTTACAGCCTTACCGATAAGGTAACGCTCACCAACAACTGTTTTAAGAGGGAGAGAATCTGCCTCACGGGAAACGCTGCTTTCATCTCGGCAATAGGGACAAACTGTGTTATTGCCGATTTTCCTCATGCAACGCAAACACAACTTTTCTTTTTCCATTATGAATCGTCACCCGATTATTCGTCAAAATTAGGCTTCTGGAGCATACCACTCTTCTCAAGAGCACCTCTTACGCTCTGACGGAGCTTTCTCACATCGTTAAC
>JAFODQ010000063.1 GCA_017380615.1 Clostridia bacterium
AATCCACACGGAGCTGAAATATTCTGCCTTTTCGCCAAAAACAATCATAACCTTTGCAGTTTTGATTGCGTTATAAATATATGGCTCGTACTGCTCGGCAATTTTATCACGAAGACTGATTCGGCTGAAGAAAACCTTATAGCCCTCTGCAACAAGAGCATTGTAAAGGTCCTGAGCGTCCACACTGTCCTGTGTTCTTTCAATGCCGTTTTCACGGTCACTGTCCTTGAAGCTGATGAACACATCGTATGCAGGCTCCTTGCTTGCCTTTTCAAGCCACTCAACACGGACCTTCTCAATATATTCTGCCTGCTGCTTGTAGCCATCTGCAATGCCCTTCGGAGCAAGTGAAATGGCTTTCTTAACATCCTTATCGTTAATGAAGGAATCCTCTGTAATGTTGTTGCAGGTTGGAACCTTCTTGTTTTCGTTCATATCTGTAACATAAACGATACCTGCAAGGGCAAGTGCTCTGCCCCAATATGCCTCGTGATTCTTGGACTCCTTTACAATGATTTCTTCAAACAGCTCTGCTGATTTTTCGAAATCACCGTCACGAAGTGCTGCCCATGCATTTGCACGGTCAACGGCGTGGACATCATTGGCGCTATCTATCTCCCACTTATTTCTGCAGAATTCGCAAACATAAAAATTGCCCTCACGGACAACTGTACCACCGCAGGTTTTACAAACATTTGCCATAAAATTTCCCCCATCAAAGAAATATGAATATAGTTATACAAATATTAGTATATAATACTTATATTTAAAAATCAATTGTTTTGTCTAATTATCAAAAATTTTGTCGAAAAAACTTTCCCACCCTTTTCATTCCTGCCCTGCAAGCATATTTTCTTATTACCTTTACACCCTCCGGATTTCTGTGTTATAATATGCCCGGAGGTGAGCCTGTGCGATACATTGCAGACCATGATTACCACATTCATTCAACCATTTCCCCCTGCTGTCACGATGAAACCCAGACACCTGAGGCAATTCTCAGCTATGCACGGGAGAATAATTACAAGAGCATTTGTCTGACAAACCATTTGTGGGACGAAGCTGTGGAAAGTGTTGACCGTTGGCACGAAAAACAACAGTTTTCTTATATCACAACAGCTCTTCCACTGCCTCAGGGTGAAAGCACACGCTTTCTTTTCGGAGCAGAAATCGATATGGATTATAATTTCACTCTCGGTGTCAGCGAGGAAAGATATGATACCTTTGATTTCATGGTAATTTCCACCACACATCTGCACCTTGCCGGCTACACTGTCAAGGAGAAAATAACCACCCCGGAGGATGCGGCAAGGCTGTGGGTTGATCGCTTCCGTGCCTTGCTGAAGAAAAACCTTCCGTGGCATAAGATTGGCATTGCACACCTGACAAGCGGACACATATTCAAGGGCAGAACACAGGAGGTTATAGGTCTCATTGATGATGAGGTTTTATATGAGCTTTTTGGTGACTGCGCAAAGAAGGGCTTGGGCATTGAGCTCAACATAAAGACACTTTTTAACTCCGAGGAGGAAAAAGCCACTATGCTCCGACCATACAGAATTGCAAAGGAGTGTGGCTGTAAGTTCTATCTTGGAAGCGACTCTCACAAAGCCTCTGCCCTGCAGGATGCAAAGGAAAACTTTGAAAGAATCAT
>JAFODQ010000064.1 GCA_017380615.1 Clostridia bacterium
CTCCTTATCCTCGGTGTTGTATTTGATATAGGAAATCATTGTTTCCATATCCATAACAACATTCAGACCCCAACAGTTTTCGAGCCAGTTTGCGAAGCTTGTGTAATAGTTTGCAGGACAGCTCCACACCACTGCACGGTGACGCATTTCTTTTGAAACGGGTTCTTTCTTTTCGTAACCCTTGAGCATAAGCTTATTAACCTTTTTATCTACCTTAAGGAAGCGCTTATCCACACCACCTGAAAGGTTGAAATAGTAGATTCTGTAAAGCCAGAATGCAGCACCTGTCATCTGTGGATAATTTGTTTTGTTTATATCCCATTTTTCAAGCTCATATTCAAGCTGCTTGTTTGATGTTTCGAGTGCCTTGAAGAAAATGTCCCAGTCAAATTTTTCTCCGGTCTGTTCTTCAATGAATTTAATAAGCTCCTTTACCTCTTCAACGGCATATTCCTGAACATCCTCATCATTATAGCGTAGGGGAATGTTGAAAAGGTGAACAGGAAGCTGGAGTCTCCTGTCAAGAAATGTTGAGTTCATAACAGAACCATCACAGGGCATGTTTGTTGCAACCATACAGCAGCCCATTTTAGGATAATCATCATCAATTGCAACGCCTGCCTCAGCAGATGGAAGGGGACAAACATCGGCAGGGACACCAAAGCTTTCTGTAACCTCAAGGTAAGGTGGAGTTATTTGCTGGTCAACCATTGAGGTGAGGAAAATCGGAATGGTTTGCAATGGAACAACCTTAAGATTCGGGAATCCGGAAAAGATTTCATTTGGAATAATTTCATCTGTTAAAACAATCTTTTTTGATAGCTTGTTGTTAGGATTGATTTTTTCATCTGCAACAAATGAGGTGTTAATAAGTCCGGTTGCGTGTTTAACAATCATGTTGAAGTGCAGGTGAACAATGCGAAGGTGTGTACCTCTCAGACCTGCCGTGTGTCTGTCTATAAATGATGGTGTTGAAAGGTATGATGCCATCCAACGGTATTTCCATAAGCCTTTTACCGTTGATACAGGCGCCTTGAGAACCATGGCTATCATGTCTTTCCATGTGACGAGCCAGCGGTAATAATCATACATTGTGTCCTTGATTCCACGCCATTCTCTGTGCTTGAGCACGGCTTTGCGGTCTTTGCTGTAAAGCTTACCAAGATCAGCCATTTTCCTTCGCCTGCCTTTCTTTTTGGATTTTCTTAATTTCAAGGCTTTCTACAAAAGCCTGAACACGTGTGCGTAATTGCCCCGAAGCAGAAGCAGTGTATTGTCTGTCAACTGCTGCAGTGGGTACACCGTAATCATTGCTCATAACATACGAGGCAAGAGCTCTTTCATAGCCCCAGTATTCACAGAATTTAAGCTGCTCGTACATAACGCCGTCTGCATGGTATTCGTCAACAAGCCTTTTGACATAATCCCTGCGTTCTTGAACCTTTTCGTGACTCATATAACGGGGACACTGACTTGTTTTCAGATAGTGCAGACAAATTTGTGTGAGAATATCCTCGTCGGGATTAATTATAATTTCTTCTCTGCCGGGCATAGCACCAAAACAGTATCTGTCAGCAACAACCAATGCACCGCTATCCTCGATAAGTGCAGTGAAATCAGGGTCATCCATTTCCGAGCCCACAACAACAATTTTTGCTCTGAAATTCTTTTTAGCGTCAGGCTCTCTTGTTTTGAGCTCCTCGGCGGTTTCTCGCAATTTGGGAAGAATGAGAGATTTGGGACAACAGTATGTAACAAGGTTGAGAATATGATATTCATATCCTGTGATTCTTGGGTTATCTTCTTTTCTGTATTCGCCGATTTCTGTTATAAGACGGCAAACCTCATTGTGTTCTTCAACTGCCTTCAAAAGAGATTCGTCGGATGTATCAACGCCGTAAACCTCAGTGATTTTGTTGAGAATTTTGTTCCTTGTTTGAGTAACGTAGTGTTTTACTGTGTGGTCTGCAATTTTGAACGGCATATCAAGAAAGCTGAGAAAAAACTTATCGTTTTCAACCAGCTTCAGAAGCTCAAAATGCTCAGCTGCCCTGTTCATTTCTGAGCAGGTTTCACTTGCAAGAAGTGCGTTGAGAAAATTGTAGCCGCCTTCAATGGCACGTTCAAGTATAGCCTTTGAGAAGCCACATAAAAATGCACTCATATAATATGTTGCAATATCCATTGAGCCGGTACGTGGTGCGCGAAGTCTGACAGAAAAACAGTTTCCGCAATTAAGCAGCACCTCCGGGATATGGTAGCAGGTGTATCCGAGAGCGATACCACCATCATTTTTTGCCTGCTGCACAAGGCTGTTGTTTGCTTCCTGAAGCAGGTTTTCAAATTCGTAAAGATATTTTAAGTCTCTCACTTTAAAATCTCCATTTCAATAAGGGCTTTTTTTGCACCATTGACCACATTTGAATCGCCGGGCAGATTTATGATGTTTTTACCTTCAATATCGTAGATTGCAAGATTTGAGTCGGTTGGGATATAAGACAAAACGGGTATTCCGTTTGTATCAATATAAGGGATAACGCTTTCGTCGGGGATTCGGTTGACGATAGCACCAATTTTTTTGTACATAACAAGCTCATCTGCAACGCTTTTGATGGTGGAAATAACCTGTGTGCCTTTTTTGCTCGCATCTGTGATGAGGAGTAAATGTGTGACCTTTTCCATAACCCGGCGATTGATTTGCTCAATTCCGGCTTCACCATCAATCACAACAAAGTCAAATTCTTTGGAAAGTATGCTGATTACTTCCTTAAGATAGGTGTTGATTTTGCAGTAGCAGCCTGCACTTTCGGGTCTGCCCACAGCGATGAAGGCAAATCCGTCTGTCTCAACAAGCGCATCGAAAATCTTGTATCTTGCATCGCCGAGCAATTCAATTGCCGCTTTTGTTTGCCCGTCTTCAACGGTTTCAACGATTTCCTTGCGAATGTCATCAATTGTCATTTTGACGTCAATACCCAGTGCAGTTGAAAGACCTACTGCAGGGTCGGCATCAATGGCAAGGATTTTTTTGTCAGGGTAAGCCTCAACAAGCAGCTTGACTATTGCTGCAGAAATTGAGGTTTTTCCGACACCACCCTTGCCGGAGAGTGCTATTATTGTTCCGTTTTCTTTCATTTTTTCACTCCTCAATTATTTTTATGTATTATAGTATAGCACAAGTTATCGCTATCTTCAATCAAAACCCCAAATTATAATGAACAATCTACAAGTTGTTTTTATCAGTAACGAGTATAAACAGATTGAAAATTGAAGGAATTGTATGGTATAATATCCGAAGTGGATGTGTGTTTTTTATAGAACTATATAAGAGGTTATGATGGATAAAAAAGAAATAACAGCTTTTTTTGATTCACTGGCAGAATCTTGGGATGCTGAAATGATAAAAAGTCAATGGAAGATTGATAAAATACTTAAGGTTGCCGGTGTAACAGAAGGCATAAGTGTTCTTGATGTGGCTTGTGGCACGGGTGTTCTTGTACCCGATTATATTGATAGGAAAATCGGAAGCTATGTTGGGATTGACATTTCGCATAATATGGTCAAGATTGCCGAAGGTAAATTTGCAGAACACGAAAATTTAAGCTTTATATGTGGTGATGCAGAGGTGCATAAGTTTTCTGAAGCCTTTGATTGCATCGTTATTTATAATGCTTTGCCTCATTTTCCGAATCCTGTGCTTTTGTTTGAAAATCTGAAGCAGCATCTCAAAGAAAAAGGGAGAATTACAATTGCTCACGGAATGAGTCGCGAGGCGTTGATAAAGCACCACTCCGGCAGAGCAAAACCCTTTTCAACCATTCTTCCCGAGATTGATGATTTGAAGGGAATAATGCAACCATATTTTAATATTGACGTTTGCGTTTCTGATGATGAAATATATATAATCTCCGGCACAAGGGCTTGATTCGTGGTTGCTGATTGAATGACCTTTGGTGCGAAACAACGAGGCTGAGGTCGTTTAAATTATCAAAAGGACTATTATTTTATTGCAAGTGTAGATTAAAAATTTTCTGCTTTAATGCATAATTAAATTGGAGATTAACTTTATAAAGTGAGGTTTTATTGTGTCGTCTTCAAATAATACCCTGTTTAAACTGGAAATAGAAAATCCTGTTGTGGTTGATGGTGGAGAGACTTTGCGCCCTCAGGAGATTGAGGTGGAGCTGCTTCCGCCAGTTGATTTGTCTGACCCACGAAAGGTTGAAATTTATAACGAAATATCTGAAATAGATCAAAGGATGGCGATTATTTCCGAAAGCATAGACAAGCTTAATTCGGAAATAGATAGCCTTACAAACCACGCAGATGGTCTGGATTATGCAGTTGCTGTTGCGAGTGGTATCATTGCAGGCTTGCTGGATTCCTTCCTTGTCGGAGAAACAGATATTGATGTGGATAAAATCCAGAAGGAGCTGGCAGAAAAATATCACACTGTCCATGACGATAGGTTCAAACATAAATTATCGCCTGATAATAAAATTGCACCGGGAAAAAATGTTAGCAGTCCGATGTATCACAGATTGCAGGATCTTGCGCATCACCCAACACCCTTGGGCTTGGTTGCATCCATTCTTGCACGATATTTCAGGTTGGTTATCTTTGTGGATGGCACTGATGGAAAACATCATGTCTTTATTGCAGAACAATCAGAAAACCCGGAAACTCGTAAGCTTGAAAAAGAACAGCTTATAAAGGCGTGGGTTGGCGCTATTATCGGGGGTTTGTTTATATGGCTTGCCGATGTTGCGGAAAACCAATATGAAAAAGCATATTCCGAGGAAATGCCCGAGGGATTAAGAAAAATAGTAAAAGCACTTGGCGCAGCTCCAATGGTTATCGAGGTGCTGAAGGCAGCAGATTCATGGATTGGTCATATGATGAGCGATGTTTCAACAGAGCAGGGGGTACCGGGTGTCATTTTATCCCTGCTGGAGGAACTGGTTACACTACCTATAATTCGTGACACCGGGCTTCCTGAGCTTATTAAGGAGATCTACAACGGCGGTGATCTTAATTTAAGTAAATGGGGAGGAGTGGCATTTAAAGCTGTCAAGAAACAGGCAATGCCTGTGCTTATAAATGAAACTCTGGTGCGTGGCTTCTATTTTGTTCGCAGGTTGATAGAGGAGTATAAGGCCAGCCAAAGCTTTAAGGAGATCAAGTGGGAAAATACTCTTCCCTTCGGTAATCGCACTGTTGAGCGAATGATGACAATTGCTTCGGGAACCTTTGTTGCTGTTGATGTTGCTGATGCTGCAATTCGTTCCGGTGGCTTTAACCCGGGCTGTATATTGAGAATAAATTTTGTCGGTATTGGCAGATTTGCTGTGGCAATTGTCACCGATGTGAACATGGGCGTGAAAAAGGCAAAGAAAGAAAATCAACGCATTAATCTTACCAATGAACAGCTGCACCTGATGAATGCAAAAATATTCTATCAGCAGGCAGGTGTGTGGATTGAAGCGGAAAAGGCATGTAAATCCATAACAGAGGTTTATGAAATGATTGCACCTTGCGTTCAGTTCACCGTGGAAAGCTGGGCAGATATACATAACAATATGGAAAAAATACATCAGGCACTGGAAAAGAAAAGAGAAGAAGAGGCATTGCTGGAGGCTTTCCTGAAAATGCTTTCTGATAATTAAGGAGAAAAGTATGGAAGAATTAATTGCCAAAAATAACAACCAACCCCTTGAAATGAATGATGGCGCGACGGCAGAACTAATAAAAGATTTGGATTTGTCAAAATTGCCGGAATTAATCAA
>JAFODQ010000065.1 GCA_017380615.1 Clostridia bacterium
ATATGAACAGAAAAAGAAGAATCGTTTCCTTTTCTGTTCAGAATATTGCTATGCTTTGATTTCTTTATAAGCGGCTAAACCTTTTACTGTCAACAAATATTTCTGACGCGGATGACGAGGGGAGTCTGGATAAAGCATCCTGACGTAGCCTTCGTTCATGGCAGGGGAGAGTGAATACTCAAGGAAGTTAGGTCTATCTTTAAGCCCAACGGCAACCAACATCTCCTTTACAGAAAGCTGATTATCTCCAATTGCTTCAATGAGTCGTTTGATGTTTTCGTTTGCTGGAATCAAGCTTGTTGGGGTACTTGTTGGGGTACTTGTTGGGGTAGCGCCATCAAGTAACTCTTTTGCCTTGATATGAAGGTAACGATTCATGAGAGCATTATCTTCTCCCATCAATAGATTTCGGAAGAAGCGCTCAAGATGGATAGTTTCCTTGTATATGCCTTTCTGAAGGTTCTGGTAGTTTGCACGAACAAGCGCATTGCGGAAATACCATGAGTTCTTCTCGAATGTTGTGTTGTTTACATTGAATCCGAGTGAGCGCAGGTACTTGATTATGAATACAGCTGTTGTTCTTGTATTGCCTTCACAGAAAGGATGAATTTGCCAGATGTCAGAAGTAAATTGAGCGATGTGCTTGACGATCTCCGACATATCCATACCTGTATAGTTGAAGTCACGCTCTCTTTGAATGTCGTGTGCTAGAGCACTTTGGAGTTCAAAGGCAAATCCATATGAAACAGATGCGCCATCCAACACCCATTCCTTCTTAGATATTTCGTAGTCACGCAAGACGCCGGCATGCTTGAATATTCCAGTAAAGATTCTTTTGTGGATTGAAGTCAAGCCATGCAGCGAAAATGTGAATGACGGTTCGTTAAGGATACGAGCGATGTTTGCTGAAGCTTTGTCTGCTTCCTCTACGTTGTCATCCTCAGGTGTCCTGGCTGTCTTTGACTGGTAATAGGTGTCAATCAAGTCTTTCACCTGATCGATGGTAATATCTCCTTCAATATGCTTAGCTGCAGTCTCATTCAGGTACTCAGAAGTCTTGAGCCCATCAACCGCCTGCAGTCCAATAGCGGTCTTCCAAGCCTCGGCTCTTTCCTTTCCGCCGGGCTCACCAATCTTGATATATGTGTCAAAGTCAATCATGTCTCAAAGATACGAAAAAATAATAATCATTTCCTCCACATGTTTTTAATCTGCCAATATGAATATTGAGGTTCAGAATGATAGTAACCGTATGATGGCTTCGATTCGCTCGTTTTAATAATTTCAGGATTAAGAACTTTTTCTATGTCTTCTTGTGACAACAAATCATCAGGGAGGTTCACAAAAGGATCAATGAAATCAGCTTTCTTTTTCATCCATTCAATTTCGTTTTCCATTGTCATCTCATCTGAAATACCTTGTTCTTGCATATAAAGTGTAAATTCCTCAATATATTCTCTAATAAGCTTAGAAATCTTTAGTCTGTCTGCTTTAAAAATGAGTTCCTTTACTTTTTCAAGTTCAGCATCCTTCAATG
The DNA here is from genome assembly GCA_017380615.1 of Clostridia bacterium. Taxonomy (GTDB): domain Bacteria; phylum Bacillota; class Clostridia; order Oscillospirales; family Acutalibacteraceae; genus DTU089. The sequence goes on from JAFODQ010000065.1 coordinate 1,538, forward strand.
CCTGTAAGCGCTTTCGTTCCTCTTCTTCCAGACGTTTTCTCTCCTCCTCTTGCCTTTTGCGTTCTTCTTCCA
>JAFODQ010000066.1 GCA_017380615.1 Clostridia bacterium
CCTAATTCTAATATTTCTTTTTCATACTGTTTGATATGTCTGTATTCTCTGGGCATAACAAAACCTCCTATAGTAGTTTCTTAATTCTACCATAGGAGGTCTCTTTTTTCTATTGTCCGTTTTTACTGGACTTGTTCAAAAATGCAACAGGTCTTTTGGTTTTAGTTTTTCTCCTTTTTGTCAAGGAAGCCAACCTTATACATAATGAATGCGAATAAAACTGAAGAAATGATACCTGGGAAAATCAATGTTGAAGCACCGATTGTTGGCACAATCACAAGGATAAGGAGCATAAAGAGGAGTGGTGCAAAGGAGATTTTCCAATGCTTGATGAAGTATCCTGCTCCCAATGCACCAAAGAGGGCGGGAATAACCTGCTTGAAGGCAGGCATAAGAAGCTTGCTTGTGGTGAATTCCTCAAGAAATGGTGCGAAAGCAAGCACACCGATTGCAAGAATAATAGTTGTTACAATTGAAGATGTTGCAATGGCAATTGTTGAAATAACCTCGCCTTCCTCTGAGTTGGATTTGACCTTTGCACTTTCCATTGCACTGATAGCGCAAGGGAGCTTAAGGTTTACAATGTTACCTGTAACGAATGAAAGGTATGTACCACCTGCACCGAGCATTGGTGTGTAGAACATAACCTCAACAACAGCCATTGCCCAATAAAGAGGAATAACCTTGAGAAGACCCTGGAGAACAAAGGTGATTGGTGGAAATGCATCAAGATAAATACATATTGCAAGAGGGAACATAAGCAGCACTGCGAGAGCTGAGATTGTTGACACTCTGCCCCAGCTGTGAACTCTGTCATAGTATGTTTTAGGAGCTTTGTTTTTCTTTGACATAATTAACCCCTCCATTCAATCAGTGCAAAATCAGGTGCAACATTGTACACGAGAACTGCAACACCCATAGCTGCAACCATGCCTATGGGCATAACAAACGGCTCAAGCCATGTGAGTTTGAATTTTTTTGCGATTGCCTCAAGCACAGCAGAAACGATGATGGCTGTTGCAAGAGTGAGCACGGAAAGTGTGCCTGCACCATCAAGGGGGATATCATCCTTGCCCTTGCCGAGAATTGAGTTTGTAACAAATGCACCGATAAGACCGATGAAGAGTGCAGGAGTAACATAATCAATGAAGCCTGCAATGCCTCTCTTCTTTTTGCCCTCTGTTACAGGAGCAGCTTCTTCGTTTTCTGCTTTTTCCTCAGCCTTTTTGCCTGCATTAAGGAGTTTTTTGTGAAGTGGCTTTGCAACAAAGGGGAGAAGAACAAGCGGGAAGCAGATACCGATAGTCATAACCCATGCAACGCCTGCGAAAACTTCCTTGTCCTTGATTGCTTCTGTAATACCTGTTGTGATTCCGAATGCGTTGATTGCTTCTGATGCGGCAACTGTTTCGTATGTAATGTTGCCGAGCACGGAAAGACGCACCCAAGGAATAACAAGACCCAAAGCGGGTGCAAGTGCAATAACTGTTGCAAGAACTGAAAGTGCAGAAGGTATTGTGAACAAAGCGCTTGATGTGATTGCGTTTTTAAGCTTCTTTGTGTCTAAGCCCAGCTCTTTGCCGTGCTTCCAGGATTTGATGAGGAAGAACAGTGACTGTGCAAGAACAAAGAGGAGAACAGCGGCTGCAATGAGATACAAGCCGGTGTCATTTCTGAAATCCATAGTATCACTACTTTCTTTTATAATAATGAAATTATAAGTAATTTTTTATTCTATGTCAATAAGAAGAGAGGTATTTGTTAAAACATATAATGCCATTTGGGGTAATATCAATAACCCCATATTGACCATATTTCATTGTTCCGGGATTGAAAATATATAGCCCGTCCTCATATGTGGAGAGTGCCTCGTGTGTGTGACCGTACAGGACAATGTCGCATCCCTCCTTGCGAGCCAGGTGCTTTAATTCCTCAATACCATATTTCACATGCTCGCAGTGGCCATGGGTGGCGTAAATTTTTTTGTTTTCAAGGGTACGGATGTCCTTGAAGGGAAGGTCACAATACATATCGCAATTTCCTCTCACTCCGATAAAAGCCTTGGAGCCTGCATGGATGCTTTGTGCATCCTCGTAATCTCTTACTCCGTCACCGAGAAAATAAACAACCTCCGCAGACGGCTCATTGTCAATGGCTTCAACCACATTTGACCACCTTCCGTGAGAATCTGATATAACAATTATCCTCAAGCATAATCACCCCGGTAAAAATATATACTTTACTACATTATATATTTTAAGGTGTGTGATTTCAATGAATAATGGCAAAAAAGGAAATATAGATGTAAATGAGCTTTTCAAAAAAATAAATAAAAGCACTGATTCACCCACATCCCAGGGAGATGTGAATGATTTTATTGATGAAAACTTGTCAGAAGCACAGGCGAAGGCTGTCAGGGAGCTTCTTGCAGATGAGGAAAAAACAAAAGCAATTTTAAACAGCGATGCAGCAAAATCATTGTTTAAAAAGTTCTTCGGGGGTCAGGGGAATGGCTGATTTTGATATTGGCTCAATCCTCAGCTCTCTTTCTCCCGAGGATATGGAAAATATAAAGAAGGTGGCAGAGGGCTTTATGGGAAATTCGGGGCAGCCCCAAAAAGCTGAGCCTCAAAAGCAGAGTGGTAATGTGCCACCATTTCCTGATTTGTCGGGCCTTGGTATGCCTGATTTGTCGCAGCTGACAGCCCTTGTGCCCATAATGCAGGCGTTCAATCAGCCCGATGAAAGGCTGGAGTTTATAAATGCCCTGAAGCCGCTGCTGTCTCAGGAAAAGAGAAGGAAAGCAGATGAGGCTATGAAGCTTGTAAGACTTGCTTCTGTGCTTCCTTTGCTTCGCGAAAGGGGGATTATGTAGTGGCAGATTACACCTATCAGGAGCTAATAAGAATGCAGAATGATGCAGTAAGACGGGCGCAGGAGATGGAGCGAAGGGCACAGCATACAGCAGGGCTTTCCGAAGAAAAAACAACTCAAAAGGAGTCTGTGCCACCACATGAGCCAAAGCACATCCCTATGCCTGAGGGCTATCTACGGCGCCCGGGGGAGGGTGGTGAGAAGGATAGTGGCAATCATAATTCAACCGATTTTGAAAAAATCAAAAAGGGCTTCAGTGATTTAGCCATGGATAGTGACAGTGCTTTGCTGTTGTCGCTTATAATGCTTCTCACCCAGGAGGGTGCAGACGAAATGCTTGTTATGGCACTCATTTATATGCTTACATAGAAATTCCAATGATGTTTACAGCAAATCGGCTGCGAGGGCATCTTCCTTGTTGCAAAGCCTCTGAAGCAAAAATTGCATTCTCAAGCTTAATGTATGGGATAACATAAACAGCGGGGATAATCACCACACAGCTGAGAAGCCATCCGAAAAGAGAAGCCGTGAGAGTGAATTTTTCCGTAAGAAAAGCATCTGTGTAAAGGATGCTTTTCTTTATTACTGAATTAATGCTTGTTTTCATGTTATTGCAAAGAAGATAGGGTGCAGCAGTGTATCTTGAGGTGCACACAAAAAATACGCAAAGTGATATATAAAGAATGAACAGAAAAATAAACATCAGGGTGCTTTCCATAATCTTTATAGCCCCAAACATTTCTGTGAAATTCTGCGCTGTGAAATAAAGAATGACACAAGGCAAAAGAAAATAGACAAGCCACATAATACGCAGAGTGTTCAATTTCACGAAAAGACACATTGCCTTAAAGGAATCAGAAGGCTTAAGATATCTGAACAAATGCTTTACTGAGCCTGTGCCACCATGAATTCTTACGGAATAAATGTAGCTTTCACCAAGGCGCACGCCACTTGTAAGCATCAAAACAATAAACACCAGAATACACGATAAAAGGGATGCTGTCACATAAACGGCAATAGGCGGATATTGACTTGTGAGACTTGCTATGATGTCCTTTTTGTATATGTGGCTTAATAAAATTGCTGTGCCTGTCACGGCACCATATCTCAAAATAAAGGAAAGGGCTGAAATAAGGAATAACCTTGCACAGTTTCCCACAAGCAGTGCCTTCCCTTCAAGACGGATTCGGCTATTCATGTTTTCACCTCAAAAAAATAAATCCGAGAAGCTCTCGGATTTATCTTTTGCTTATTGCTTGTCTTTTATTCTTTTAAGGTTTTCATATATGAAATATGGTATTCTGAGATTGCCTGTGCCCACACCGATTTCGATGTGTGGCTTCATTGCGGCGTGAAAATCCGAGCCACCTGAAAGTGCAAGATTGAGCTTGTCTGCAAGTGCTCTGTATTGTGCAATGTGAGTGGGTGTATATTCTGTGTAATATCCCTCTATGCCCACAAGGCCTGCAGCCTTCAGTTTTATGAGCAGGGCCTCAAGCTGATCCAAATCAAATTTTGTCTGGTGAAGGTGAGCAAGGAAGGGGAGACCACCCGCTTCACGGATGGCAATAACAGCCTCACGGGCAGTAAGCTCTGTTTTCTTTGAATAGGCAGGCTTTCCCATGCCGATGTATTTTTCAAAGCATTCTGCCACGCTCTCACAGTAGCCCTTGTTTACCATCAGCTTTGCAATGTGTGCCCTGCCGAGAAAATCTCCTCCTCCAAGGGCTAACGCTTCATCATATGTTATCCTGAAGCCTAGCTTTTGAAGCTTTGTGCAGATATCCTCCATACGGTGCTTTCTGTTACTGCGCAGCTTCTGTATGGTGTTTTGCAGATATTCGTTTTGTGGGTCTATGAAAAGACCAATGATGTGTGTTTCCGTTTCCTCTGCGGCAGAAAACTCAATGCCCGGAATAAATTCAATATCAAGGTCTTTTGCTGCTTCAAGAGCTTCGCTGATTCCGTCAACACTGTCGTGGTCGGTCAGCGCAAAGGCATTCAGCCCCATTTGATGGGCGTGGTGTACAAGCTCCGAGGGGGTCATTGTGCCATCGGATTTTGTTGAGTGGGTGTGAAAATCCACACAGCGCTCATCGTTAATGTAATGCTCAACCTCCTTAAGACTGTCAACTACAAAGGCATTGTGCTCCTCAAGAAGTCTGCGGCCCTGGTGACCGTAGGCAACCAGAATGCAATCAATCCCGAGGGCGTTTGCAGTCTCTCTGTCGTGAAGGGTGTCACCAATGAAGATGCATTCATTCGGGTTAAGCTTAAGAGAATTGAAAAGCTCAAGTGCTCTTTGTGTTTTGCTCTCTGCAAGTGTGTTTTCTGCACCGATTATAACATCCACACAATCGACAATGCCAAATTTATTGATAAGCTCCTGAGCCTCGCTCAATATATTTGCTGTAACTATGTATTGCTTTGCCCCCTGCTCCTTCAAAGAGTGCATAAGCTCGTATGCACCCTCTGCAAGGTGGGTTTCATCAGCTCTTTTTGCATAATCAATGTGATAATCACGTGAGATTTCGTCAAAATCAAGCTCCTCGGGAGGGAGAATGTGTCTGTAAAAACCGATTATGGGAGTTTCAACATAGTTATAGTAATCCTCAAGTGTGATGTGAGCACGGTGCTTCCTGTCAAGTAAATCGTTAACACAGCCCAGTGCAGTTTTAACATCATCTATAATTGTGCCGTTGAAATCCCAGAAAATGTGCTTATATCTCATAATCTTCTCCTGATAAGTTATGAACATATTTTATCACATCTGAAACAAAAATACAAATTAAAATAATGTTCTTATAGCAAGACCGAAAATGAGACCTGCAATAAAGAAGCAACCGGAAAGCACAGCATCCCTTGCCCTGATTTTAAATTGACGCTTCTGACGGGGCGGGATGCCTGCCACATCAATTTCTTTTTTTGCACTTTCTCTCAATTTGCCTTCGGACATTCCGCTGTATTCAGGCCTTACAAAGAAGATTGCCTTCTCGAAAAAGCTGTTTTGTGTTTCGTTGATTTCGAGCACCTGCTTGTTTACTCCTTTTATCATAAAACCACTCCTGTTTTCTCCGTTAAAATACAATAATAATATTGCTACAAATGAAGATTTTTATACACAGATAAGTGATTCTGCCAAAAAACCATAAATGTGTTAAAAATCAATCAAAGATATGGAGGTTTTTAACAAATCGAATATTTGTTTTTTCTTTTTTGCAACATAAAATTTTGCCTTGTAGCAAAAATGACGAGTGAGAAATTATACAAAGAGTATAATTGACTTTTCGGTGAAAATTGTTCAAAACACTGTTCAAAATGTTTACAAGTCCCCCTCCGAACAGGCTATAACAATGGGTTTTCGACATTTTCGATACAGTTTTTGACATTTTTCTTTTTTGAACATTTATATACCTTTTGTTGAAAAGTTTTCTGATTATACAAAATGGAGAGGCAAAAAATGGTAAAAAAATAAATGTTCGTTGTCAAAAATGAACAAATAAAAATGCACCAAAACAAACACAAAAAAACTGTTTAAAAAGCAGAAAAAACAAAAATTTCATGAAATTGGTTGACAAAAAAACTTTACTAAAAAAGACAGTTGTTGTATTATATTTTTGGTGATACTATGCATGTTGTTTTTAACGAAAAAGATACTATATTACAGGGCGTTGCTCACCTTGATGTTGCCCTCTCTCTTGATTGTGGTCAGGCATTCCGTTGGAAAAGGTGTGAGGACGGAGCCTTTCAGGGTGTTGCAATGGGAAAATTTCTTCGTATAACTCAGAAGGATGACACCGTGACACTTTATAATGTATCAAAAGAGGATTATGAAGCTGTGTGGAAGGTGTACTTCGATCTGGACAGAGATTATGAGAAAATTCTCTCATCATATACAGATGAAAGTCTTGTTAAAGCCTGCAGGGCGTTCCCCGGCATAAGAATTCTCAAGCAGGATGAGTGGGAGGCTATCTGCTCATTTATCATTTCTGCAAATAACAATATTCCGAGAATCAAGGGGATTATTGAACGCCTGTGTGAGTGCTTTGGTGAGAAGCTGGAGAATGGCTATGCATTTCCCTCTGCAGAGGTTATTTCAAAGCTGACTGTGGAGGATTTGGCACCCATCCGCTCAGGCTTCAGGGCAAAATACATTATTGATGCTGCACAGAAGCTTTCCTCAGGTGAGGTGGATATAGAAAAAATAAAGCATCTTCCTTTCAGCGAAGCCAAAGCAGAGCTTCTCAAAATCAAGGGAGTGGGGGAGAAGGTTGCCCAGTGCGTTCTTCTCTATGGCTTCGGAAGGCACGAGGCTTTTCCCGTTGATGTGTGGGTGAAGAGGATTTTATCTGAGCTTTATCCCGAGGGATTTCCTGAAGAATATTATGAAACCCAGGGGATAGCACAACAATACTTATTTCACTGGCGCCGTTCTTCTGCTTTTTGCGAATAACTCGGTTTAAGCTCACTCGCTGTATCCTGATACAGCTTCATTAAAAATGAAATAAGAAAAGCTCATTACACATCGGAATGTGTAATGAGCTTTATTTAGTTTGTCATTTTTTCAAGCCTTTTGAGGAGCCTGATTAAAGGGATTGATAAAAGAAGTGTGGCGATGAAGTTGCTCACTGCGTGAATTGCATCAAAGGGGAGACCTGTAAGCCACCATGTAACAATGCCCTCAAAATTAAGGTTATAAACAATTGCCTGGAAGGGTGCATATAAAAATCCATAGAGGAGTCCGTGCAAAGAGCAGACAATTGCGTATATTACCGAGGCTTTTTTGCCATCAAGGGTTTTGGGAAGGAGCATGATTGCTCCCCAAAGCATTGCCCAAAGGTAAAGATAGGGGAACCACCAGGTGCCAAAGCCATTGAGAAGCCCGGTAAGCATTATGAAAATATAAATTGGATACAAGGCTTTTCTTCTGTAAACAGCAGTTATTGCTGTTATAAAAAGACCAATGAAATGGATGTTTGGGAAAATATCCATCAGCACCTTGGAGGCATACATCAACCCGCCAAGCATACCGAAAACAGCAATTTCCTTTATATTGATTTTACTTTTCTGCTCTGAATTCATATTTTACATCTGCTTTGATTTCGGTCTGGTCAACGCCCTTTGCGGCATATGCTCCGTTTTCATAGAACGCCCAGTACATTCCGTCTGTGTCGTAATCGAGTGTTTCGCCGTCAACAGTTTTTACATACAGACCGTATGGTCCATCCTCACCCTCAATCATCTTAAGCTCAAGAAGTGCTTCGCCAACAGTTTTCTTGTCTGAGGTTAAGGTGAAATCCTTAACAGAGCCATCCTTGTGGGTGACGCTGAAACTGAATTCCTGTGTCTGCGCTGCTGCGGCAAGTGTTGTGTCAGCAGGTGTTTCGGTTTTGTTGTTTGTGCATCCGAACATTGTAAGTGCCATAACCACAATAAGCACAAGTGAAAGGATGACAGACAACAAGGGCTTGTTGTTTGTCTTTTTCATAGTTATTTCTCCTTTAAATAAAAGTTTTTCTCTGTTTCCTTCAGGCACTCGCATATAGAAACAGCGTTTGTCGGCAAGTATTTCGACTTAATGCTTTCCCTTCACCTTCTCAGCAAAGCCAATGGTATTCTTGGGGCGTGTGGTGCAGCCCCTTGGAAGGAAAATTATTGCATATCACGGCGACGGGCTCGTGCAGGAATTCCACCTGACTTCCATAACCGACCCAAAAATAATATCACAAAAAAATATAAATTGCAATACTGAGGGAGTGGTTATGCACAATTTATAGGTTGGACTTTTGTGCATTTCTACAAATATCAAAAAATTGCATCAAAAAGTGTAATATTTAGAAAATTTTGACATATACTATTAGATAAGTATAATATCTATCTTAAAAGATTACGTTAAAATATAATCATGCAGGAGGATGAGTATGAAAAAAGCTAAAAAATTACTTTCAATTATTTTATCTGTAATAACACTTTTAAGTACTATTCCCGTTACAGTAAATGCGGCTGAGGTAACCGGAACTTGTGGTGAAAATGTTACATGGGTTTATGATGAATCAATCAGTACTTTAACGATATCCGGTGAAGGTGCAATGAATGACTATTCTACCGGTAGTAAGCCATGGGAAAAACATAAAACTAATATTAAAAAAGTTGTTATTGAAAATGGTGTAACAACAATAGGTGGTTGTGCCTTTTATAATTATGATAGTCTTTCTGAGGTTGTAATACCAGAGAGCGTAGATTCAATTCGCGGCAGGGTTTTTAGACGTTGCGATAGCCTTACAAGGTTAACAATTCCAACAAGTGTAAAGAATTTTGGCTTTGAATTTTCCAATGAATCATTAATCTTAGATTATTGTGGCACCGTAGATGAATGGGAAACAATAATTTACAATAATAGAGAAAACAATTCAACGCTGCATCGTTATATTGTTAATTGTCGGGATGGTAAAGCGTATCCGTCAGGGAGTTGTGGTGAGAATCTTACATGGGTAATTGATGATTCCAAAACCCTTACGATTTCTGGTACAGGTGATATGTATGGCTATTACTATTGGGAAGATTATTTTTATGTAGAAGATGATCGACCATGGGGTTATTATTCAAAGTTATCAATCGAAAATGTGATTATTAAAGAAGGCGTGACATCAATTGGTGATAGCGCTTTTGCGGGTTGTTATAAGTTAACAAATGTTATAATCCCTGATAGCGTAACATCAATTGGTGATCAGGCGTTTTCTTATTGTGACAATCTTACTAGCATAACAATTCCTGATAGCGTTGATGTAATTAATCGAAGCGTTTTTTCCCATTGTTCTAACCTTACAGATATAGTAATTCCCAATAGTGTCACCTCTATAGGAGATTATGCGTTTAATAATTGTGATAGTCTTACAAGTATAACTATACCCGATAGTGTAACAACAATTGGTAACAGAGCATTCTATGATTGCGATGCTCTTAAAACAGTAACAATTGGTGATGGAACAAATTCAATTGGTGAATATGCATTCTATGAATGCGATGCTCTTGAAACAGTAACAATTGGTGACGGAACAAAATCAATTGGTGAATATGCTTTTTATGATTGTGGAAATCTCACGACAGTAACAATTGGCGATAGCACAGAAATCATTGGTGACTATGCGTTTAATGAATGTGATAAGTTATCAACTTTATACCTTCGTGATAATGTTAGATCATCTATTTCTTACTCTTTTTCAATATCAAAACGGTTGAGAATATATTATTCCGGTACAGAAGAACAGTGGAAGGATATATATACTAAGCCTGCTTTTGTTTCTTCACCTGAGGTTTACTGTAATTATCACATTCATAAACCGGATTGTGAAGTGGTTGAACCAACCTGCACAACCCACGGATATGAAAAACAATTTTGCAGATATCATACAGATTCTACTTGTGATTACATCGCTACCACAACTTACACCGCCAACCCAACAGGGCATACCTTGAATGAAGATGGTGTATGCGAAATATGTGGTGAGAAGGAAACAACCACCAACCACGTAAACACCCAAATGCTCACCATCGGAAGTGTTTTAGCAATGGTTATGAACCTCTTAGCCAAAATTTTTGGTGTATTTTCAGTGGCATAAAAATTTTAAAAAGCGCAAAGTAATACACACCTTCTATCATTAATTCGATAGAAGGTGTGTTGCTTTTATTTATGATAAAGCTTTTTGCTTTCGTGGTGGGGCTCACAGGTAAGGTTGATGCCAAGCTTTCTGAAGGTGTCTCTGTCCACTTGGGAAAGGATAACAGTTGCGTGTGCCTCGCTGCCCTTGAGCTCCTTAAGAACATCAAACGCCTTCTTTGCATTTTCATTTGTGACAGCACTCATTGTAAGCGCAATGAGAATTTCATCTGTGTGAAGTCTCGGGTTGTGGTTTCCGAGAATGCTTGTCTTGAGAGATTGAATGGGCTCAATGATTTCTCTCTGAATGAGAAGCTCATCATCATCTATTCCTGCGATCACCTTAAGTGAGTTGAGAAGCACGGCAGATGCAGCACCAAGAAGGTCACTTGTTTTTCCTGTGACAATCTGTCCGTTGGGAAGCTCAATTGCAACAGCAGGACGGCTACCGGTCTGCTCACTTTTTGTGATGGCAGCCTTAACGGTTGGTCTCACATTTTCAACAGAGATGCCTGCCTGATTCATAAGGCTTTCAATTTTTGCAATTGCCTTATCATTCTGCTGACCCAGCTTCTTGTCGCAAAGTGTTGTGAAGAATCTTCTCACAATTTCCTCGTGGGATGCTTTGCAGCAAACAGCATCATCTGTGATACAATAGCCAACCATATTAACACCCATATCTGTTGGTGATTTATATGGACTTACACCTTCAATTTTCTCAAACATTGCATTGAGAACGGGGAAAACCTCAACATCTCTGTTATAGTTAACAGTTGAAATGCCATAAGCCTCAAGGTGGTATGGGTCAATCATGTTAACATCATTAAGATCTGCTGTTGCAGCCTCATAGGCAAGGTTGACAGGGTGCTTGAGAGGGAGATTCCACACAGGGAAGGTCTCGAACTTTGCATATCCTGCCTTGATGCCACGAAGATTATCGTGATAAAGCTGAGAAAGGCAGGTTGCCATTTTACCGCTGCCGGGACCCGGTGCTGTCATGATAACAACGGGGCGAGTGGTTTCAATATATTCGTTTTTGCCGAAGCCATCCTCGCTGACAATTTTGCGCACATTGTACGGATATCCATCAATAGGATAGTGCATAAATACCTTTATGCCAAGACCCATAAGCTTTTCCTTGAATTTAAGAGCAGCGGGCTGACCGTCAAATTGAGTAATAACAACGCTTCCTACAAAGAGACCTGCACTGGTGAAAGCGTCCATCAATCTTAATACATCGCTGTCATAGGAGATGCCAAGGTCGCGACGGATTTTGTTGTTTTCAATGTCACCTGCAGAGATGACAATAACCACCTCTGCGTGGTCACGGAGCTTAAGAAGCATCTGCAGCTTACTGTCAGGCTTGAAGCCGGGTAACACACGGGAGGCGTGAAAATCATCGAAAAGCTTACCTCCAAGCTCAAGGTAAAGCCTTCCGCCGAATTCATCCACTCTTTTTAAAATCTGTTCGGACTGTTTCTCGATATACATATCGTTATCGAAGCCGATCTTTCTTTGGAAAATCATAGGAACATCTCCTTCACAAACAATAATTCTATCAAATCGCACAATGTTTGTCAACGATAGGGAGTGTAGAAAATAAGAGTCGGTATTTGTTCATCTTTGTTGACTTTAAATCTAAATAGATGTATTATATTATCAGAAATTTATCGTCTTATGAGACAATAAAGGAGACTATATATGGAACAGTTTGCTAAAAGATTCAAAATTGATTGCTCTCCGGTTGCAAAAGAGGGACACACAATCGTGCGCAAAAATGTGAGATTCACGGTTCTCACTCCTTGCCTTCTTCGTGTGGAGGTGCAGCCTAAGGGTAAGTTCTGCGATGAACCTACACAGAGTGTGTGGTTTCGTGATTTCTGCGAGCCTGAATTCAAGGTAAACGAATCAAGAGAAACTATTGAGATAAAGACCACAAAAGCAAATTTCCTTTATTCCTTCAAGGCACAGAAGATGCTTCGCATCAAGCTCCGTGATGGAAGAGTGGTAACAAATTTCACAGCAGGCAACCTTAAAGGTACTTGCCGAACACTTGATATCACAGCAGGTATCATCACTCTCGGTGACGGTGTTTGCTCAAAGAATGGTGTTGCTGTTATGGATGACAGCGATACTCTCGTGCTTAAGGAGGACGGTTCAATTCTTCCACGTAAGCACAAGGAAAAGGATGAATATTTCTTCGCCTACGGCTACAACTATATAGGAGCCACCACGGATTTATACAAGCTCACCGGTAAGGTGCCGCTTATTCCGAGATATGCACTTTCAAACTGGTGGAGCCGTTACAAGGCATATTCACAATCCGAATATCTTTCTCTTATGGATAAATTTAAAGAAGAGGAAATCCCGATTACCGTTGCAACGGTTGATATGGATTGGCATTGGGTTGACATTAAAGAGAAGTTTGGTAAGGATAGCCACAAGGTTCGTCCTCACAAGAATTTTATGGAGTATGTTTATGATGTCTGGTCAACCGGCTGGACAGGATACAGCTTCAACACAGACCTTTTCCCCGACCCTGCCGGCTTCCTCAAGAAGTTAAAGGATGATAACTACAAGGTAACCTTCAATCTCCATCCGTCAATGGGTGTGCGTTGGTTTGAAGATCAGTATGAGGATATGTGCAAGGCTATGGGTCAGGACCCATCAAAGAAACAGCCTGTTAAATTCGATATCACAGATAAAAAATTCACACTCAACTATTTTGATATTCTTCACCATCCATTTGAGAAGATGGGTGTTGATTTCTGGTGGATTGACTGGCAGCAGGGAACAAAGACAAATGTGCCGGGGCTCGACCCACTGTGGGCGCTCAATCATTATCACTTCCTTGATAATGCGAAGGATAACCACAGACCGCTTATACTTTCTCGTTTCTGTGGTGCAGGAAGTCAGCGTTATCCTCTCGGTTTCAGTGGTGACACCACACAGACCTGGGCAAGTCTTGATTTCCAGCCGGGCTTTACTGCCACAGCATCAAACATTGCATATCCTTGGTGGAGCCACGATATCGGCGGTCACTGTATGGGTAAGAAGGATGATGAGCTTTACCTTCGTTGGGTGCAGCTCGGTGTGTTCAGTCCTGTTATGCGTCTTCACTCCACAAACAATGAATTTATGGGTAAAGAACCATGGAATTACAGCGGTCCTGTTGCAAGAATCGCAACAGATGCACTCCGTCTCCGACACAAGCTCCTTCCGTATATCTATACAATGAACTATCGTACACACACAGAATGCCGTGCAATCTGTGAGCCAATGTACTATGCATACCCCGAAGATAAGAGAGCTTATGAATGCAAAAATGAATTTTTCTTCGGTACAGAACTGATTGTTGCACCAATCACAGAGCACACAGCAGATGAAACAAACCTTGCAGGCGTGAATGTGTGGATTCCTGAAGGTCGTTATACCGATATCTTCACAGACAGAATTTACAGTGGCAATCACTTTATAAAGATGTACAGAGATGTTGAAAATATCCCTGTTCTTGCAAAAGCAGGTGCAATCATTCCAATGAGTGCAAATGACAGAGACAATGATTGCTCCAACCCCGAAGCACTTGAGGTGCTCATTTACAGAGGTAATAATACCTTCACTCTTTATGAGGATGACGGTGAAACACTTTCATATCAGAATGGTGAGTATCTTAAGACAGCCTTCACCGTAGCAGAAGAGGGCTCAAAGGTTTCCTTCAGAATTGAAAAAGCAGAAGGAGACACAAGCGTTGCTCCTGAAAAGAGAACATATATCCTCAAATTCAAGGATATTGTTGATGGCAACGTTGTTGTTAAAATCAACGGCAAGGAAACAGAAGTGAGTCGCAAGAAATGTGGCAAGGGCATTCAGCTGACAATCAGTGCCAAGACCACAAGCAAGATTGAGATTCTCTTCACAGATTGCACATACCTTGCAAATATGGATAAGAAGCAAGAGCTTGTTCAGACAATTGCAAAATTCCAGATGGCAAATGACTATAAGGGAATGGTGTTCACAGATTTCCTCAAAAATGAAAAGCCACTGCCGCCACTTGCAGAGAATTTTGCAGGACCGATAAGAGAAATTATGAAGCTTTACAGAGGTTAATATGTCAGTTATTGAAGTATTGAAGCAGCACGCTCCTGCTTATGGTGTGGAGATAGATGATGCTCTTTCACAGAAGCTTTGTGTTTATGCACAGCTTCTGCGCGAGTGGAATGAAAAAATAAATCTCACAGCAATTCTTGATGATGAGGGCATTGCTCTCAAGCATTTTCTTGATTGCCTTGTTGTGGGTAAGTGTGCCGAGTTTAAAGCAGGGCAGAAAATAATTGATGTGGGCACGGGGGCAGGGTTTCCCGGTCTTGTGCTTGCAGCTGCCTTCCCTGAAATAAATGTAACACTTCTTGATTCCACAGGAAAGAAGCTTAAGGCTGTGGAGGATATTGCAAAAAATATGGGTGTTTCAAATGTGGAAATTGTCCACGCCCGTGCAGAGGAGGCAGGGCAGAAGCCTGTTTTCCGTGAGCAGTACGATTTTGCCACAGCAAGAGCAGTTGCAGAGCTTCGTGTTTTGTTGGAATATACATTGCCATTTGTTAAAGTGGGTGGACACTTTCTTTCTCTCAAGGGTGCTTCTGCATTGGAGGAAATTGATGGTGCAAAGGCTTCTCTTTCCACTTTGGGTGGCAAAATTGAGAGAATAAATGAGTTTTCTCTCCCCGGTGGAGACAAAAGAGCAATCATTTGTGTAAAAAAGATTTCGCACATTCCGTCAAGGTATCCGAGAGTTTCGGCACAGATTGCTAAAAAACCGTTATAATTTAATCAATATAAGGCATTTTCTGTCGATTCATCCCGACCGAAAATGCTTTATTTTTTTGCAAAAAGGTGTTATAGTGAAATCACAGAGAGGGATACGGAACAAAATACTCAGGAGAAAAGAAAATGTTAAAATCCACAGCAAAGAACAAAGCGAATTGTCAGATTCAGCTTTTACCTCACCAGGATATTTTACCCAATCCCTTTCAGCCCAGAGTGAGATTCGATTTCAATGAGCTTGAGGGTCTTGCAATCTCAATCCGGACAAACGGAATTCTTCAGCCAATAAATGTCAGACGCCTTCAGGATGGAAAGTTTGAGCTTATCTCCGGTGAAAGACGTTTGAGAGCAGCACGAATGGTAGGAATAACAAAAATTCCATGTGTTGTTATGGATGTTTCGGACGAGCAATCGGCACTGTTTGCTATTATTGAAAATGTGCAAAGACAAAATCTTGATTTTTTTGAAGAGGCTGTTGCCATTGAGCGACTGATTACGGTTCACAGTCTCACTCAGGAGGAAATTGCCAAGAAGCTGGGAAAGGCGCAGTCAACCCTTTCAAACAAGCTGAGGCTTCTTCGGTTGCCCGAGGAATTGCGTGACAGAATTTCTTGTGCAGGTCTAACGGAACGCCATGCAAGAGCTCTGCTGCAGCTTCCGGATAACTCCGTGAGAGGAAAAGTGCTTGATATTGTTATTGAACGGCACCTGAATGTTTCCGAAACGGAACGCCTTGTGGCAGATGCCCTTCGCAAGAGAAAAGCCAAGAACAAGCCATCTCTTAAGGGTTATAAGGACATGAGGATTTTCCTGAACACCCTCAATCACGCTGTTGATGTTATTCGCAGAGCGGGAATTGAAGCAGACACAGCAAAAAGCGAAACTGATGAATATTTTGAATATGTAATCCGTATCTCCAAGCCTGATGAAATATCAACGCTTACCGTTACAACTCAGGCAGTTTGATTCGGTATAATCTCCGAAAGGAGTTTATATATAGTGGGAGTCATCCCACAAGCCATATCTTTCTCTTTCACACCCCACATCCACAAAAGCGGAAGGGCATTGCCGAAAGGCAATGCTCTTCTGCTTTTTTGTTTTTGTGAGCTTCGGCGAATAGCTTCGCCTTGCCTTCTCGCAGTATCTTCATACAGCGTCGAAGTCAAGTCTTTGCTCTTCATCCGAATCTCGCAAAAAGGTGAGTTGGTGTCAGGGGAGTTGCGAATAGCTTTGCCTTGCCTTCTCGCAGTATCTTCATACAGCGTCGAAGTCAAATAGTCGCTCTTCATCCGAATCTTGCAAAGGGTGAGGTTTGGATATTATAGTTAACAAAAACAAACCCACCATCTCAAGAGGTGGTGGGTTAATCTGCTTGTTATTCGATTATGCTTTATTTGTTGTCGGGCAGTTGGATGTTTTTCCAGTCTGATACATCACAGGCACCATCATCATTGTCACCTGCAGCAACAACACTTCCGTCGGATTTTAAGCCTAAGGTACGGTCACTACCTGCAAAAACTGCCACAATATCTGTCCAATCCTTCACATCGCATTGGCCATCATAGTCACAAAAATCATTAGGTTTTGAAAAATCTGTGGCAACAACTGTTCCATCAGATTTCAATCCCACAGTATGATTGGTGCCTGCAGAAATTGCTACTATGTCTGCCCATTCTTTAACATTGCATTGACCGCTGTTTCTGCGAAGAGTTGAAGCTTTAAAATTAGTTGCAACAACTGTTCCATCAGATTTCAATCCGACCGTATGAGCATAACCTGCGGAAATTGCTACTATATCTGTCCAACCATTAACACAGCACTGACCAAATTCATCAGAACCTGTAGCGACAACCGTTCCATCTGCTTTCAACCCGATTGTATGATTTTCACCCGCGGAAATTGCTACTATATCTGTCCAATCATTAACATTACATTGACCCATTTCGTTATAACCGACAGCAATAGCTGTTCCGTCGGATTTCATTCCTATAGTATGGCGATCTCCTGCAGAAATTGCTACTATATCTGTCCAATCTGATACATTACATTCTCCGTAATAATTGTTACCGACAGCAACAGCTGTTCCGTCGGATTTCAATCCGACTGTATGTGTTGAACCGGTAGAAATCGCTATTATATCTGTCCAATTTTGGAGCTTGACCATATTTCTATAAATACTGATAGTGTTCGGAGCTTCTGTGGAAACCACATAGCCATCAGATTTCAATCCTATTGTGTGATATGGGGCAATGCAAAGAACTTCTTTTGGTGTTGTTTTTCTTAAAATGTCGGAGTAAAGTGTTTTACTGTCTTTAAAATCAACTATTTCTGAAAAAACAGCAAGAGCCTCTTTGTATTTACCTTCATATGCCAGCTGGGTTGCATAACTATATTTACACTCATTGATCATTTCTGCACTATCTTTGGCACCATTAAGCTCTTCGAAGGCAGTTATTGCCTCCTTGTATTTACCTTCTTCCATCAAGGCAACAGCATCATTATATTTACTGTTAGGAATTATAATTGTGGTTAAAACAATAACAAAAATAAGCACAACTGCAGCAATGGGTGTAATAATCACTGAAAGCCTTCGTTTTTTCTTGGCTCGTGCCTCAGCAGCCTTATGCAGCTCCGCTGTTCTTCGTTCTTTTTCTAATCTTTCAGCCTCTGCTTTAGCCTTGATTTCTTCAATTCTCTTTCTGCAAACAAGAATCTGATCGTCAGCATCCTTCCAACCGGGAACTGTTTCTAAAAGAGTAATTGCAGACTGATAGTTTGCGGGGTTTTCTCCACGCATCTGATTCTTCGCCTGAAGAATAACCTCGTCTTTTCTTGCCTCTTCACCCAGCTCAAAGCATTGCTCGGATTTCAGATTTGCGTCACTGTAATCCTTGACCTCCTGAAACATAAAGCCTGCATTTTCGAACATCTGCTCGGTAGTGGCGTGCTCCATTATCTCGAGAGCCTTTTTGTAGATATCTCTTTTGCGATTCTCTTCGTTTCGCCTTACGATAATATCGTTACATTTCTTAACCTGCTCTTTGAGCTCCTTGTCTGCAAAGCGCATTATTTTGAGGTAGTTATTGTTATCACTGAAGGAGTTGGGAATCTCACTCAGAGCATCAAGGCTTCTGACTCTCAGATCTGCAAGAAGCTTGCAAAGATATGATTTTGCATTTTCCGGATCAGTATTTAAAACCTGCTCGCAGAATTCATCTGCACGGGAGAAGTCACCATCCTCAAGAAACATAAATGCTCTTTTGAGAAGCGGCTCAATCTGTGTGCTACCCTGGTTGATAACAACTGTTTCCTTGATGGTTGTTTTTTCTGTATCCACAAGCTTGCCGATACCACGCAGTAAATCCTGCATATAGCCGATTTTGCCCATATCCTGCGATTGAAGATACTGA
This sequence comes from Clostridia bacterium, assembly GCA_017380615.1. Taxonomy (GTDB): domain Bacteria; phylum Bacillota; class Clostridia; order Oscillospirales; family Acutalibacteraceae; genus DTU089. The sequence goes on from JAFODQ010000066.1 coordinate 18,763, forward strand.
AACTCCTCAGGCATATCGTATGGTGAAATGTCTTTATAAACAGGGATAAGCGTTTTATCCTTGCCTGCTTCAATAAGGGAGATGAATCTGCTCCATTCATTCTTCACCCACACAGCATTGAAATTCTCTTTTGCTGTACCTACCACGAGCATAACCCTTGCAGAATTAAGTGCTGCAAATATGTATGGTTCATAGGCAGAGCCCAGCTTATCCTCAAGGGTTATTCTTGAGAAAAACACCTTGTAGCCCTCTTTTATGAGCGCTGTGTAAATTTCCTGTGCATAAACGCTGTCCGGTGTTCTGTTACCGTCAGAGTCTGTTTCTTTATAGCAGATGAACACATCAAAAGGAGCTTCCTTTTGAGAAATGGAGAGTATGCCCTTCTGGATTTTATCAATGCAGGAAGCTTCTTCCTCATAAATTTCTTTCTGATAAGGGTTTGCAAATTCAGTTGCTTTTTTGTAGTTTTCATCCTCAAAAATGGAGGTGAATTGTGCACGGTTAACTGTGGGGATTCTCTTGTGCGATCTGGGATCCTCAACATATTCAATGCCATAGCGGCACAGCACAATTCCCCAGTAAGCCTCACTGTCTGTGTTGTCCTCACTGAGAATCATTTCATATATACCCATTGCCTTGTCAAATTCATTTTCGCGACGGAAATAGTTTGCTCTGTCGTGAAGCTGAATCCGCTTATTATCATCAAGCTTCGGCAGTGTCTGCTTGGTGCGACAGTAGTCGCAAACTGCAATGCGTTCGTTTTCGCTTATTGTAAGTGAACCGCCACACATTTTACATTTCAAAATTGTCATAAAATACCTCTGAAGCATAAATATACATTCTAATTATAAATAACATCATTTCTTTTTTCCACTCGCAAATATAACAAAATATTTATTGAGTTTTTGGGTAAAGAAAACCACCATCTGCAAAAGGTGGTGGTTCAAAAGCTGTGATTCGATTATTTATCATCAGGCATTTTAATGTTTTTCCAGCCGGAAACATCGCATTGGCCGTTATCATCATCGCCAACAAAAACAATTTCCCCATTGGATTTCAAGCCGATTGTATGACTTCCGCCAGCAGAAATTGCCACTATATCTGTCCATTCAGATACGTCACATTGACTTTCAGTGTTATCACCAACAGCTATAACTGTGCCGTCAGATTTCAGACCAACTGTATGGTAATCGCCGGCAGAAATTGCTACTATATCTGTCCATTCAGCCACATCACACTGACCCTCGTCATTTTCACCAACAGCAACGACAGTTCCATCTGATTTTAAGCCTACGGTATGGTAATCGCCGGCAGAAATCGCTACTATATCTGTCCATTCAGCCACATTACAACGACCATATTTTTCGTCACCGACAGCGACAACTGTACCATCGGATTTAAGACCTACTGTATGCCAGCCTCCCGCGGAAATTGCCACTATGTCTGTCCATGTGTACACATCACATTGCCCATTATAATCAATGTATCCGTTTTCTTTAAATTCGGTAGCAACAACCGTTCCATCGTTTTTAAGACCTACTGTGTGCGTTCCGCCTGCAGAAATGGCTACAATATTTTTCCAGTCACCCACATCGCACCGACCATACATATCACTACCGGCAGCAACAACATGTCCGTTGTATTTTAAACCAACCGTGTGTGTTCCGCCTGCGGAAATTGCCACTATTTTTCCCCAACCGGTCACGAGACTCTGTTTTGCATCTACTCTGTAAAAATCTTCTATAATTGGGGTGGCAACAACTTTACCATCTGATTTTAAAGCCACAGTGTGATATTCACCTGCAGAAATTGTTTCTTTAACTGCAATTTCTTCCATTATATATGAATAATGTGACTTACTGTCCTTGAAATCTCCAAGTTCTGAAAGAATTGTGAGAGCACTCATATACTCCTTGTTTTCCATCAAGGAAATCGCATTGTTATATTTGATACCGGGAATAATAACAGTGACTAAAACAATAGCAAAAACAAGAGCAACAGCAACAACAGAAATAATAATCGGTACAAGCCTTTTGTTTTGCTTGCCTTCAACGTTAGGTGTTGTCGACAACATAAACTTACCTCCTTGGAATTTATATCAACACATAAAGTGATTATATATCTGTTTGTAATTTTTTTCCACTCGCAAATATAACAAAAATAAATAATGTTTTTTGTGATTGAAAAAGCTTTTGGGTTTTAAGGTTTTAATTCATATAATCTCTTTACATATTTAATTTATTAAGGTATAATATTTATTTGTAAAAATATGTAATTAACTAATTTTGAAAGGAATAGTACTATGCTTCAGTTTGAAGAATTACGCCTTGAACTTAATGGCTATGAAGATAAGCTTGTTGATTTGGCAGAGGCTCTCGGTCTCAAGAAAATGGTTGCAGAGGTAACCGAGCTTGAGGAGGAGAGTGCTAAGGACGGCTTCTGGGATGATGTTCAGCGTTCACAGAAAATCACACAGCACATGGCTTCTCTCAAAAATAAAATTAAGGCCTATGAAGATCTTAAGGCAGCTTTTGAGGATACACTCACTCTCATTGACCTTGCAGATGAGGAAGAAGATGAAAGCCTCTTCGATGAGTGCCGTCAGAGTGTGGACACATTCATTTCACAGCTTGATGCAATGACTCTTTCGACTCTGCTCACAGGTGAATATGATGCAAACAACGCAATTCTTACATTCCATGCAGGTGCAGGCGGAACAGAGGCTCAGGATTGGGCACAGATGCTTTTCCGTATGTATAACCGTTGGGGTGAGCGCCATGGCTTCAAGGTTTCAACCCTTGACTATCTTGATGGCGATGAAGCAGGTCTCAAGTCTGCAGTTATACTCATTGAGGGTGAAAATGCTTACGGCTATATGAAGAGTGAAAGTGGTATTCACCGTCTTGTTCGTGTTTCTCCCTTCGATGCATCTGGCAGACGCCACACATCATTTGCCTCTCTTGAGGTTATGCCTGAAATCGATGACAGCATAGAAGTGGATATTGCTCCTGAAGATATCAAGATGGATGTTTATCGTTCATCCGGTGCAGGTGGTCAGAAGGTTAACAAGACATCCTCTGCTGTTCGTCTTACACATATTCCCACAGGTATCGTTTGCTCCTGTCAGGTTGAAAGAAGCCAGCATCAGAACCGTGAGGTTGCAATGCGTATGCTTAAATCAAAGCTTATTGAAATCAAAGAGCGTGAGCATCTTGATAAAATCAGTGATATCAAGGGTGTGCAGAAGGAAATTGCATGGGGTAGCCAGATTCGTTCCTATGTTTTCATGCCATACACTCTTGCCAAGGACCACAGAACAAGCTTTGAAAATGGTAACATCAACGCAGTTATGGATGGCGATATTGATGGATTTATCAATGCATATCTCAAAATGCAGGCAAACAAGGAATAATTATGGATGTTAAAGAACAATCTTTAAAAAAACATTACGAGTGGCAGGGGAAGATTGAGGTTGTATCCCGTTGCCCTGTCGAAACCCGAGAGGATATGTCACTTGCATACACTCCCGGTGTTGCAGAAGCATGTCTTGTGATTAAGGATGATATCAATGAATCCTTCCGTCTCACAAGACGAAGCAACCTTGTGGCTGTTGTCACAGATGGTACTGCAGTTCTGGGTCTTGGTGATATCGGTCCTGAGGCAGGCATGCCTGTAATGGAAGGCAAGTGTGCATTGTTTAAGGCTTTTGCTGATGTGGATGCTTTCCCTTTGTGCATTAAATCAAAGGATGTTGATGAAATTGTTAACACAATTTATCTTCTTTCGGGATCCTTTGGTGGTATAAACCTTGAGGATATTGCAGCACCAAGGTGCTTTGAAATTGAAAAGAAGCTTAAAGAAATCTGTGATATACCTATTTTCCATGATGACCAGCACGGCACTGCTGTTGTGGTGCTTGCAGGTGTACTCAATGCACTAAAGGTTGTTGGGAAAAATATCAGTGATGTTAAAATTGTTGTAAACGGATTAGGTGCTGCAGGCACGGCAATATCTAAAATGCTTGTTGCCGCAGGTGCGAAAAATATGGTACTCGTTGATAGGACCGGTATAGTTTCTGCGGATGATGCATCATTGGGAGAGGAAAGACAGAGCCTTGCACGGATTACAAATCCCGAGAATCTCACGGGTGACCTTTCCGTTGCAATAAAGGGTGCAGATGTTTTTGTCGGCGTTTCAGCCCCGGGAATTCTTTCGCAGGAAATGGTGAAATCAATGAATTCCGATCCAATTGTTTTTGCAATGGCAAATCCCACGCCGGAAATAATGCCCGACCTTGCAAAGGAAGCCGGTGCCAGAATTGTAGGCACAGGCCGTTCAGATTTTCCTAACCAGATTAACAATGTGCTTGTTTTCCCCGGAATTTTCAGGGGCGCTCTTGATTGCGGTGCAAAGGAAATTTCAGAGGGTATGAAGCTTGCAGCTGCCTACGCTCTTGCAAATCATATCCCCGAAGCAGAGCTTGATGAAGAAAACATAATCCCATCCGCCTTGGACAGAAGCGTTGCAATGGAGATAGCGCAGGCTGTTATGGGGGCTGCGGTTGAGGAGAAGATTACAAGATAAGGTATATATTATATATACAATGTAATATAAGTAAAGAAAAACTCACGAGCATTAAGCTCGTGAGTTTAATTTATTTTATGGAATTTATCAAGCATTAGGGAAAGCTGCACCAATGAATCTGAGAATCAAATTGATGTAGTCAAAGATAACAAGAAGGAAATGATAGTTTGAGAAAGCGTCATTATACTGTGCTGAACCTAAAACATCCTTTGTGAGTGTTGCGCCACAATCAAGGCAGATTGTGGAAGCTGTGCCGTTACCTGTGAAGGTAGCGTCGTTGTTGCTCTGCCAGCTTTCAGGATCAACTCTGTGAGGCTGTGGATCGTGTGTTTCGCCACAACCATTACAAACAGTTGCATGATAACCCGGCTTGTTATCTGAATATTTATCTGTGGTGATGCTTACAAGACCGTTTGACCAGTCGTGTTTAACGCTGACACCAAGAGTTGAAAGCTTGTGTCCAAAGAAGAATGTAACAATTTCCTTTGTGCCAACAGGAATTCTCTGACCTAATTCAGGAGAAGCTGTGAACAAGTGCTTGTTAGCTGCTGAATATGTAACTGTACCTGATTTGAAAGGCTTTGTTTCAACAAACTTGCCTGTTTCATCATACACATCGTACACAGTGTCAAGCTGAAGCTTAGTTCCCTCAACCTCAGGAGTTTCGGAGTCAAGGTAAGTCATTTTTGTTGACTGATTAAGAACCTGAAGTGAATTAGCGTCAAGTCTTGGGAATTCAAGGAACTGACCCTCTGTCACTATTGCTGTTGGAACTGCAACGGCGTCACCAAGGTCGATACCAAGGTCTGGTGGGGTTGAGAAGCCGTTGATGGTGATTTTGTAACCAAGCTCACCGAAAACGTTAGCTGAAGCATAGTCAACCTTAACTGCAATATTAATACCGATTGACTCGGCTTCGCTCTCGTCCTCAAATCTGAAAAGGTCGAGGAACTCGTCTGGGTTCTCTGCATCGTAAACAACAACGGGACCTGTTGAGCGCTTTGCAGAAATTTTTGTGATCTCTGCTGTGTGAGTTGTATCGTAACCATCAAGGGCGATAACGTTTTTATCGATAAGCTCAAAAGTCACACCGAAGTTTGAAAGAAGACCTTCTGTAAGTGTGTAGCTGTCCATAACAGTTACATTGAATTCCTTTTCGATTGTGTACTCAGGATTTTCAATTGGTTCTGCACTGGCGCTGAGGCTGATGCAGGAGAAGAGCATAATAGCAACAAGAGCTATTGATAATAATTTTTTTGCCATTGCCATAATCCTCCTTATTGAATACCTGTGATCAGCTGAACGAGACCAACAAGAATAAGCGTGATGTATGTGAGGAGTTCTGTTTCAAGCTCTGTACGATTTGTGTCAAAGATTGTATTAAACTTCTCAGTATCCTTGATTCTTCTTGTGATTTCTGCATTGCAGTCTGCACAAGTGCCTGTCTCTGTCTGTGGGATGAAGAGGCCACCGTCATCGTTGGGGATGTATTCGGGAACATTGTGTGCACCGAAGGTGATTTCATCAACGATGCCACAGCCGAGGCAGTAGTGACCATGGTAGTTGTTATCCATGTATGAGGTTTCGCCCCAAACGTGAGAAACATCAACTGTAACAGTGCCGATGAGAACCTCGTTGTAATAAACATCAACATCTGCTGTGTATAAGTTATGGCCTGTTTCATCAACGATGGGGGTGTCGTTCATGTCTTTGGAGATGTTCTGTGTTGTGAGCTTTTCGTCAAGACCGGGAACGAACTTGAATTTTTCATTGATTGGAGTGTAGGGGATTTCTACACCGTCAACGGAAATCACAAGGCCTTGTGGGTTGAAATACTCACAGTCTGTGTACACTGTTTTGATTGGTCCGCTGATAATTGTTTCACCTGCTGCGGTAGCAAGAGATGAAAACGGAACAAGAAGCATAATTGCAACAAGCAAAACAGCAAGAGTTCTTTTTGCTTTCATGATAAATTCCTCCATAGCTATTTTAGTTTACACTATTAGTAACGCTATTATATCACAAAGTTTCTCAATTGTAAATACAAAAATGAAGCGAAATTATTATATATATTGTATAAAATTTTTAATAAAATAAAGAACATATGCTGAACAAAGGAAATTTGTGGCAAAATTTTTAAATGTGGTTGACTTGGAGAAAATGTGTTATATAATTTTCATAGGTGATAATTATGATTATTAAAGGTTTTCAAAAACTGACGCTTCTGGATTTTCCCGGGAGGATGGCGTGTACTGTGTTCACGGGTGGCTGCAACTTCAGGTGTCCATTTTGTCACAATGCTCTTCTTGTAACTGAGATGGATGATGTTGAATATACAGAGGAGGAGATATTCTCATATCTTGAAAAACGCAGGAATGTGCTTGATGGTGTGGCTGTAACGGGTGGTGAGCCTCTTCTTCAGAAGGATATTGAAAGATTTCTTTATGAAATAAAGGAGAAGGGCTTTGCTGTAAAGCTTGACACAAACGGCAGCTATCCCGGGAAGCTTGCAGACATTCTTGAAATGGGACTTGCTGATTATGTGGCAATGGATATCAAAAACTCAAGGGCGCGCTATGGCGAAACTGTGGGGATTAAGAATTTTGATATAAAGCCCGTTGAAGAAAGCGTGGAGCTTCTCAGAAGCAGTGGTGTGGACTATGAATTCAGGACAACCCTCACAAAGGATTTTCATACTCCACAGGATATGCAGGAGCTTGCCGAGTGGATAAAGGGCACACCGAAATACTTCCTTCAGAATTTTGTTGATTCGGGGAATCTTATAGATGCTTCCTGCAAGGGCCTTTCGAAGGCTGAAATGAATGAAATGCTTGAAATTGCAAGGTTATATTTGCCATCAGCTGAGCTCAGAGGCATCTGATCGCAGAACTAAATATTATATGTATATTTGAATTTTATTTTGATTGACCACTATATATTGTGTTTGATACCACAAGATATAGTGGTCGTTTTTTTCTCTCCCACCAAAGAAAAGTAATAATATACAAAAGTAGGTGCAAATATATGTGTATTATTGCTATATTTTCACTAAAAGCAAACAATATCTTGTGTTGATGAGAAAAAATATTTTAAAATTGACACAATATATTGTGTTTTTGTATTGACAAGGGCGAAATTATTTGATATTATCATTCATGCACCGTCGGGCAAATGTGGATGGCTCGACATGACATCAAAAAGTTTACAAAAGAAAGAAGGAGAATTATGTATCAGGTAATTAAAAGAGACGGTAAAATTGCTGATTTTAACATTGAAAAAATTGCAATCGCCGTTAAGCAGGCATTCGAGGCTTGTAACAAACAGTATAATGACAATATAATCGATTTTCTCGCTCTTAAGGTAACAGCAAACTTTGAGCCAAAGATTTCAAATAACCTTGTTGCTGTTGAAGATGTACAGGACAGCGTTGAGTCTGTTCTCGTTCAGGCAGGTTATGCAGATGTTGCAAAGGCATACATCCTTTACAGAAAGAATCGTGAAAAAATCCGTAATATGAAATCAACAATCCTTGACTATAAGGATATCGTTGACAGCTATGTTAAGGTTACAGACTGGCGTGTTAAGGAGAACTCCACGGTTACTTATTCAGTAGGTGGTCTTATCCTTTCAAACTCCGGTGCTATCACAGCAAACTACTGGCTTTCAGAAATCTATGATGAAGAAATTGCCAATGCTCACCGTAACGGTGATATCCACATCCATGACCTTTCAATGCTCACAGGTTACTGTGCGGGTTGGTCTCTTAAGCAGCTCATTCAGGAGGGTCTTGGTGGTGTTCCCGGCAAGATTACATCATCTCCTGCAAGTCACCTTGCAACACTCTGCAACCAGATGGTTAATTTCCTCGGAATCATGCAGAATGAGTGGGCAGGTGCTCAGGCTTTCTCATCCTTTGACACATATCTTGCTCCATTCGTAAAGGTTGATAACCTTGATTATAATCAGGTTAAGAAGTGCCTTGAAAGCTTCATCTTCGGTGTTAACACACCATCTCGTTGGGGTACACAGGCACCATTCTCAAACATCACCCTTGACTGGACTGTTCCTGCAGATCTTAAGGATATGCCTGCAATCGTTGGTGGTAAGGAAATGGATTTCACTTACGGCGATTGTAAGAAAGAAATGGATATGGTTAACAAGGCATTCATCGAAATCATGATTGAGGGCGATGCTCACGGTCGTGGCTTCCAGTATCCGATTCCAACCTATTCAATCACAAGAGATTTTGACTGGTCAGAGACAGAGAACAACAAGCTTCTCTTCGAAATGACATCAAAATACGGTACACCTTATTTCTCAAACTATGTTAACTCCGATATGGAGCCAAGCGACATCCGTTCAATGTGCTGCCGTCTTCGTCTTGATCTTCGTGAGCTTCGTAAGAAGAGTGGTGGTTACTTCGGTAGCGGTGAGTCAACCGGTTCAGTTGGTGTTGTAACAATCAACATGCCAAGAATCGCATACCTTGCAGAGGATGTTGAGGATTTCTACAAGAAGCTTGATAAGATGATGGATATCTCTGCTCGTTCACTTAAGGTTAAGAGAGATATTATCACAAAGCTTCTCGAGGAAGGTCTCTATCCATACACAAAGAGATATCTCGGCACATTCTCAAACCACTTCTCAACAATCGGACTTATCGGTATGAATGAGGTTGGTCTTAATGCAAAGTGGCTCCGCAAGGATCTCACACATAAAGAAACACAGGAATTCACAAAGGACGTTCTCAATCACATGAGAGAGAGACTTTCCGATTATCAGGAGCTTTACGGTGACCTTTATAACCTTGAAGCAACTCCTGCTGAATCAACAACCTTCCGTCTTGCAAAGCACGACAGAAAGCATTATCCTGCAATTATCACAGCAACAGAAAACGGAACACCATACTATACAAACTCATCACACCTTCCTGTTGGTTACACAGCAGATATTTTTGAGGCTCTCGATGTTCAGGATGAGTTACAGACTCTCTATACATCAGGTACAGTTTTCCACGCATTCCTTGGCGAAAAGCTTCCTGATTGGAAGGCAGCTGCTGAAATCGTTAAGAAGATTGCAGAGAATTACAAGCTTCCTTACTACACACTTTCACCAACATATTCAGTTTGTCAGAACCATGGCTACATTGTAGGTGAGGTTTATGAGTGCCCTGAGTGTGGAAACACAACAGAGGTTTACAGCCGTATCACTGGCTACTATCGTCCTGTTCAGAACTTCAATGACGGTAAGGCACAGGAGTTCAAGGACAGAAGAGTTTATGATATTGCAAACTCACAGCTCAAAAAAGAAGACAGAACAGTTGACCACGCTCACTGTGGCTGCGAAGCAGCTGAAGAGGTTGTCAGTGTGGATGCTGATTCAAAGTTCCTTCTTTTCGCAACAAAAACTTGCCCTAAGTGCAAGATTGCTGCACAGCTTCTTGATAAGAAGGGTGTTGCATACGAGAAGCTCTTCGTTGAAGATAATCTTGAATTTGCAACTCAGCTTGGCTTGAAGCATGCACCGACTCTTGTTATTCAGAAGGGTGACGAATTCACAAAGATTGCAGATCTTCCTGCAGTTAAAGAGTTTGTTGAAAATCTTTAATTAAATAGCAGGGTTGTATCAAGCGATACAACCCTGCTTTGTGAACGGAGAGGAATATAAATGTACGATATTATTGTAATAGGTGCAGGTCCTGCGGGTCTCACAGCAGCTCTTTATGCGCTCAGAGCCTCTAAAAGTGTGCTTGTTATTGAACAGTCCACCTTTGGTGGTCAGGTTACCTTTTCGCCCAAGATTGAAAACTACCCGGGCATTCCCGAAATGAGTGGCAATGAGTTTGCAGACAAGCTTCTTGATCAGGTGCTTTCAATGGGTGCAGAGGTTGAAATGGAAAAGGTAACAGGCGTTGCAGACGAAGGCAACAGAAAGCTCGTTTTTGCTGATAATAAGGTTTTTGAGGCAAAGGCTGTTATAATTGCTGTTGGTGTTCATCACAGACAGCTTGGTCTTCCCAACGAAAATCAGCTTGTTGGTAATGGTGTTTCCTATTGCGCAGTTTGCGATGGTGCATTCTTCAAGGATAAGATAACAGGTGTTGTGGGTGGAGGAAACTCTGCTCTTCAGGAAGCTGTTCTTCTTTCTGATTTGTGCGAAAAGGTTTATGTTTTCCAGAATCTTGCAATCTTCACAGGTGAAAATAAGCTTCTTGAAATTCTTTCAAAGAAGGATAATGTTGAGCTTCTCACAGAGGTTACCGTTAAGGAGCTTAAGGGCGAGGATGAGCTTGAGGGTGTTGTGCTTAACACTGTTTCAGGTGAAAAAGAGGTTAAGATTGATGGTCTTTTTGTTGCTATCGGCCTTGAACCGAAAAACTCTGCATTCTCAACTGTTGCAGGGCTTGATGAAAATGGTTATTTCAATTCTGACGAAAGCTGTGTTACAAAGAGTCAGGGTATCTTTGTTGCAGGCGACTGCAGACAGAAGCGTATCCGTCAGATAACAACTGCATCTGCAGATGGTGCTGTTGCAGCACTTGCAGCTTGTAGGTATATAGACAATATGTAAATTTTCTGTAAATTGACGGTGAAAAATATTTTTTGCCGTCAATTTGTGTTATAATTTTTCAAAAGGGAGTGATTTTATGGTCGAAAAAACAAGTGAGGAACATGTTGATCTTGACAGATTTAATGATGGCGTAAGTGAAATTCGTCCATATAAATCCAAGCAGGCTAAGGAAGAGGAAAAGGCAAAGCGTAAGCAAACAAAAGCTAAAAATAAGCTTAAGGAAAGCAGTATAGCAGCTCTTGTTATTTCCATTGTGTTTTTTTTGGTGGTTGTGGGATATACCACAGTTGCCTTTGGTCACATTCCGTTTGTTCAGAAATGGCGGAATATATGGATTGAAACTGCCATGACAACAGACCAGCACAGATGGCTCGCCACCAGCTTCTTTCCGGAGTGGCTCATAGATGATGTAATGTCCCGTCAGGTAGATATCAAGGATATGGGATTTACAGATATTGACCCGAACAGTCAGCTTTTCGGTGGTGTTGTTGACCCCACAGAGCTTACAGTGGGTGAACCGGATGCGCACGGAAACACTGTTTATGCAAACAATATCGAAGAGGGCATAGTGATTATTGAGGTCAAGAAAACAAATTTTGTGGGGAAGCTTGTTATCATAGATGACCCTTCAAGAGTTTTCCTTGGTGTGACAGATTACAAGAATTCCCGTGGTGAATTTATCTGCGATTATCTGGAAAAGGAAAATGCAATTGTTGGTATCAACGCCTCGGGCTTCATAGACACAGGCGGAGTAAGTCTGGGCGGAGAAATATCAGGCATGTGTGTGTCCGAGGGTGAATATTGGGGTTATTATAAATCAAAATATACCCTTGTTGGCTTTGATGAGGATAACAGACTCATTGTCGGTGGTACCGATGATTGGGAGCAATATAATATCCGTGATGGTATGCAGTTCAGACCAACACTTATTATCAACGGAGAAAAGGTTGTGGAGGATTCTGCGGGCTGGGGTCTTCAGCCACGAACCACAATCGGACAGTGTGCAAATGGCGTTGTGCTTATGCTTGTTGCGGATGGCAGACAGGTTGGCTATTCTTTAGGTGCTACCATGGAGGATTGTGCAGATATTCTTCTTGAATATGGTGCTGTAACGGCTGCTGCCTGCGATGGCGGATCATCATCTGTTATCGGCTATGATGGTGAAATTATAAATAAGCCCTCCACCGATATGCCTACGGGAAGATATCTTCCGAATGCATGGCTTGTAAGAAGCAAAAAGTGAGGTTTTTAAAATGAAAAGACAGGAAGCCTTTGTCGATGAGAAAAAGATGCTTAAGGGTGGACTTCATTGCCACACCACCCGTTCGGATGGTGACGGAACACCCGGAGAGGTTATCCGTCTTCACAAGGAAAACGGATATGATTTCCTGGCACTTACAGACCACAGAAAATATAATTATAAGAACTTTGCAGAGGATGTCGATATAACAATTATTCCGGGTATGGAATTTGACAATACTTTTGTAAGGGAAAACGGTTTCAGGTGTTTTCATCAGGTTTATATTGGTCCTGATGACGAAACAAACGGCTATTCTCAAGATGAAGAAATGCCTTCAGGTACAGCGAAAGATCAGTTTGAATTCCAAAAATATCTTGATGAAGCACATCAGAAAAATAACCTTACAATTTATTGCCATCCTCAATGGAGTTCAACACCTACAAGGTATTTTGATGAGTTAAAAGGTAACTTCGCTTTTGAGATATGGAATAGCGGTTGTGCCATTGAAAATGATATGGATACCGATAACGGTATGTATTGGGATGAGCTTCTTGGTCAGGGCAAAAATATTTTTGCTGTTGCAACAGATGATGGCCACGCAATGTATCAGCATTGTAAGGGCTGGGTGATGGTTAATGCCGAAAATAATGTTAAGTCAATCCTTTCTGCAATAAAGAAGGGGGCGTTCTATTCCTCCTGCGGACCTGTAATCAAGGATTTTTATGTGGATGATGAGGGCGAAGCCCATATAGAGGTTGAGGGCTGCAAAACAATTCTTTTCCAATGCGATAAGCATCCCTCAAAAAGATTTGATGCTAATGAGGGTGAGGCTCTTACTCACGCAAGCATCAGCACGCTCGGAAACAGACCGTATCCTTATATTCGTGCTACAGTTATAGATAAAGAGGGCAGACGCGCCTGGACGAACCCTATTAAGCTGTGATTTTGGCGAATGCTCCGTTGCTTCAATACTCGCAGTATCATAATACAGCTTCGTATTTTGCAACTGTCGCCTTCATCCAAACTGACAGCTTAATAAAAAGAAGAAATTTTGGCGAATGCTCCGTTGCCTGAAGCATCAGGATGCTCCACACAGACAAAAAATAAGGCACTTGGATTTTACATCCAAGTGCTTCTTTTTGTTTACATTGATTCAGGAGTTTCGATTTTAAGCATCGAAAGCACATTCTTCATAGTGTTGCGCACGCATACACAAAGGAAGATTCTTGCCTGCATAAGTGCTTCATCATCCACCATAACTCTCTGTGCGTTGTAGAAACGGTGGAATTTTGTTGCAAGGTCTGTTGCATAGTGTGTAATCTTTGCAGGGTCATAGGTGTTTGCTGCGTTGATAATAACACCGGTGAGTGCACCAAGGTGTGCAATAAGGTCTGTTTCCTCATCGCTTGTGAGAAGGTTAAGCTCTTCCTTGGATGGTGCTCTTGAAACAATGCCCTCGCCTGCAAGCTTTTTGAGAATGCTGCAGATTCTTGCGTGTGCATACTGGCAATAATATACAGGATTCTGGTTTGACTGCTCAATTGCAAGATCCAGATCAAAATCCATTGCAGAGCCTGCCTCACGCATGTTGAAGAGGAATCTTACTGCATCAATGGGAACCTCGTCAAGAAGGTCAACAAGAGTGATAGCCTTGCCTGTTCTCTTTGACATCTTAACGGGCTTGCCGTCCTTCATAAGGTTAACAAGCTGCATAAGAACAACATCAAGTCTGTCACCACTGATTCCTACAGCCTCCATGGCACCCTTGATTCTTGCCACATGACCGTGGTGGTCTGCACCCCACACATCAATTGCCTTGCTGAAGCCACGCTTCTGAAGCTTATTTCTGTGGTATGCAATATCTGCTGCAAAATATGTCGGGTTGCCGTTCTGACGGATAAGAACATCGTCCTTAAGCTCAAGGTTATCAATGTATTCCTGTGTTTTGCCCTGGCGCTTGAGGATTTCTGTCTGCACCTCAATGTTCTTGTACCAGAGTGCGCCTTCCTTTTCGTAGGTGTAGCCGTTCCGGGTAAGAATATCTATTGTCTCTTTAAGCTCACCGCCGTTGTGAAGAGTAAGCTCTGAAAACCAGGTGTTGTAGTCTATTCTGTATTTTTCCATTGCAGCCTTCATTTTTGCAATGTTCTTGGGAAGACCGTATTCAACAAGCGCTTTTCTTCTTTCCTCTGTGGAAAGCTCCATAAGACCTGTGCCGAATTCATCGATATAGCTTTGTGCAAGCACACGGATATCGTCGCCGTGGTAGCTATCCTCGGGAAGCTCAATTGAGTCCTCTCCGTTGATAAGCTGCTGATATCTTACATCAAGTGAAAGACCGAATTTGTCAATCTGATTACCTGCATCGTTAACATAGAATTCTCTTTCAACATAGTAGCCTGCCCATTCAAGCACAGCTGCAAGGCAATCACCCAAAGCACCGCCACGGGCGTTGCCCATGTGCATTGGTCCTGTTGGGTTGGCGGAAACAAATTCCACATTGATTTTCTCGCCCTTGCCGAAATTACTTTTGCCGTAGGAATCGCCACATTCTGCAACATCAGCAAGAATATCTGAATAGAAATCCTGCTTCAGGAAGAAGTTGATGAAGCCGGGACCTGCAACAGAGCACTCTTTGAAATATGTTCCGTCAAGATTGATTTTGTTAAGAATTTCTTCTGCTATTTTTCTTGGAGGCATACGCAGAGCCTTTGAAAGCATAAATGCAGCATTTGCTGAGTAGTCACCATTGTTTCGGTCTGCAGGGATTTCAGTTTTGAATGCAGGGATTTCTGCATCAATGAAAACTCCCTCTGCAATATTTTTCTTTATTGCTTCGGTAACTGAAGTGATAATCTGTTCTTCTGCTTTTTTGATTAACTTGGACATACTTACCTCCGTTAATATTTTGCGTTTATAGTTAATTTGTTTTCGTTAAGGGGTTCACCGTTGCTTGTGATTATGTATTGAAGCATCACACAGCAGCCTTTTTCATTCATTCCGAAGAAAACCTTTTTACCGGTTATTTCAAGCTCTGCCTGAATATAGGGTGTTCTGTAAAGTGTTTTGTGGGTTTTACCTTTTTCGATAATGAAATCTGCTTTGTATGTGCCGTCTCTTATAAGGTGAATTTTATCGGGAGAATCAACCTTCACAAGAGAAACACAGCCTGCCATTTCGCTGTCCGGCTCGGTGTATCGGATGAGGCAGATGTTGTCATCAGTAAGCTCCAGCGTTCCATGTGCTGTGGAAATATTTTTATCCCTGCTGTCTGAATATATCTGCTCACTTTTCAAGGTGAGTGTAACATCCCGTTTCATTCATCTGCTCCCGAACTCATAAAAATGATAAATATAATTGTATCACAAGAAATAATACCACAAGAAAAACATTAAATCAATTGTAAAATATCATATTTATTTATAATACTGTTTACCTTTTTAGATAAAAATGTTACAATATAACACAAAGATTACCATAAGCAGGTGTTTTAAATGGAAATAAAAGAAATTCTCGGTCACGTTGACCATACACTTCTCAAGCAGCAGGCCACATGGGAGCAGATTAAAGCAATCTGCGACGATGGTATGAGATTTTCAACTGCAAGCGTGTGCATTCCGCCTTCGTTTGTGAAGGATTGTGCAGATTACTGTGGCGGAAGGCTTAAAATCTGTACTGTAATCGGCTTCCCGAATGGCTATAACACAACAGCCTGCAAGGTCTTTGAAACAGCAGATGCTGTTTCAAACGGAGCAGATGAAATCGATATGGTCATAAACATCGGTTGGCTTAAGGATGAGAAATATGACCTTATTCTCAATGAAATTAAAGAAATCAAGCAGGCATGTAACGGAAAGCTTCTCAAGGTTATCATTGAGACCTGCCTTCTCACAGACGAAGAAAAAATTAAGATGTGTCAGCTTGTAACCGAAGCTGGTGCAGATTACATCAAAACCTCCACCGGCTTCTCTGCAGCGGGTGCAACCTTTGAGGATATTGAGCTTTTCTCAAAAAATATCGGCGCAGATGTAAAAATGAAGGCTGCAGGTGGTATAGCATCTCTTGATGATGCCGAAAAATTCCTTTCTCTTGGTGCAGACAGATTAGGCACCAGCAGAATTGTTGCAATTGCAAAAAGTGAGCAGGGAGAAGGATATTAAGGAGTGAGTTTTATGAAACTCAGCATGGAAACCATTTATTTTCCCGAAGCATCATTTACCCAGAGAAAGGAAATGATGGAGGATTGGAGAGCTACAAGCGATAAAGCGGCAAAGCTATCGTTTTTTGCAGCAGCAACCTCACTTCTCGTTGTTTTCTTTCTTCTCGGCTTCAAGGAAGATTATTCTTACATTTACTGTGCAAGTGCATTCACCTTTCTTGTGGCAGGCTTTGCCTGTAAGAAATGGTATTTTTCAGGATATATTGCTGTTTTTGCGGGCGTTTTCATAAGCTGTCTCCGATTCTATTTTCAGGTGCCGGACAGGGGGTATATCCTTGCTGCAATTGTTGTTCAGGCGTTGATTTCTTTTGTGCCTGCATACTTCGCATTTCGCTGTGCATATAACCATGGCACAGTGTTCAAAAAGCTCAGGGAATGTAAGGGCTTCCCGAATTTTATTGCAAACACAGCAGACCTTTATGGCGATAAAATTTATCTTCACGATGAAGAAAGCACCGTTTACGAGGGCAGGACAGAGGTGTCATATAGTCCCTTCAGCTCCAAAGAGGAAATCAAGGCGGATGAGGTAAGGCGCCAGCAGGATGCAACCGTGAAAGCACAAAAAGGGCCCATTCGCTTGGACCTTGCGGCGGATGGTGAGCTCAGACCTCCTGAAAAGAAGCTGACAGATAAAGAAAAATATAAATACGGAAAAGCAATTTTCGGAAGAGAAATTGTTTTCTATCACAATGATATTGAGAAAGCATCCTTTGAGGAGAAAAAGGATTGGATGAGCAAGTGGAGAGATAACATTGAGCTTGCATCAAATAATTTCCCGACCTTTGTTCTGCTTATAATGGTTGCTGTAATGGCATCGGGCTTTGGCACGGTTATGGGAATTCTCAACCATGC
>JAFODQ010000067.1 GCA_017380615.1 Clostridia bacterium
TCTTCGACCTAAAAGCAAAAGATTTTCATTGGATTTTTGGCGTTGAGGGCGAAGATAGGCTGACGCCTTTCAAGACCGAAACACCGAAAAGACTTGAAAAGATTAGCTTTTAGGCAGGTTCGGATAACTCATTTCACCCTATGCAGTGCAAACCCTGAAGACGAAACTTAATTCCTCGGGGACGGAGCTTCCCGAAAACATTCACCAGTCATTATTCATCAATTATTAGACTCGAAATGGGGTTGAGATTATGAACATTATAACAAAGAGAAACGGTATAGCTCTCATAGCGGTGCTGTCTATTTTGCTTGTCCTTACTCTTTTGTTACCGCTTATGTTTTCAATGTCAGAGCGTGCTATGGAGTCTGCTATGACAGGAACAGACGAGCAGAGAGCATCATATCTTGCCCGAACAATGATTGAGTTCACCGTCGGAGCCTTCCAGGATTGCTACGATGCAGCAGAGGAGGATGAAGCAGAGGGCTTCGAAATTCCCGATGACCCTGCAGATGTAACAGATGAGCTCAAGCAGACAGAGTTATATAAGCTTGACCAGTTCCTTAAAGTAAGCAAGAAAATGACAGTTAGTGTTATGTATATGTACAGAAACACTGCTGTTGATTACAGAGTTGAAGCAGGCACTTTTGAGCCGCAGAAGCCAAATGAAAGTGATGCCGACTACAGAAAGAGATATCTTGCCTTCTTCCACAATGAATATCAGAAGCTTGGTATCATTTACTCAACAACTGTTCCCAGTGGTTACACAGAGGCTCAGGCTCTTAACGAGGAAATTCCTGAGGGCACAATAAGCCAGGTTACATATATTGACAAGGAAGGTCAAAGAAAAACAGCAACAGCTGAATATATGGGATATGCAACCTGTAATGTTATTTACAATGATGCAACAGATTACTTCAAAACATGGTATGATGTTGCCCAAGACAAGTGGATAACAGAAAAAATTGAAGATGATGACGCAGAGATACAGTATAAAAACTATCTTGTTGAAGCAAAGCAGGCACTTGCAGGAAACAATGAGCTTAATAAAACTAAGCCCCAGATTTTCAGAGTGCAGAACAAGAATGTTGAATTTACATCCCGTGCTGTTATAAATGGCAGAGGCGCTACAAGAAGATGTATCCTTGTGCTTCCCACGAAGCCTGCAGAAAGCAACTGGATTGTTCCTGCAAGTATTGAAAGTAACCAGATTTTCCCGGATACATCACAGTGCAGTGGTGTTACAGCTCTTTCAATGAAAAACGGCAGCATGTTTATTGATGGCGAAGCAATACAGGGTCAGCCCGTTTATGGTTTTTCCTGCATAGGTAACATGGTTATCTCCACAAAGAAAATCAAGTATAAGGCTACAGATAATGACTATCTTGGTCTTAACAAGGGCGACTTGATGGATTATACCGATTATGTTAATGCATACAACAACAAGGTTGATGCACATAACAATGAGGTTAATGCACATAACAAGGCTATTGATGATTGGAATGCAGCAAATCCTAAGAATAAGCGTAGTGATTACCGAAATGACTATCATGAGCAAATCAGTAGTAACCTTGCAGATTTCTCGTTAGGTCTTCATCCTGAAACAACAACACTCAATCCGGAGAGAGATCCAACCTTCAGCACCTTGAAATCAAACAATATGAGAACCTGGGCATCCTCTGCACAGCGTGATAACTTTGTTGCTTTTACAGCAACAGCGGGTATCCAGTTTGATATGCCTGTTAACATTATCATGAACCCATGCAGAACAGGACGTATCGGTGACGGTATTGCAAAGAATAAATCGCTCTACAAGGTTCTTTACCTTCAGGCTCCGACAATTGTATTTAACGATACAGTTAACACATTTATTTCCCTTTACACAAAGACTTCATTACTTGCTCTTGCGTTTGACTACAATGCTTACAGAATGTCAACCATAATTCTGGCAGCACCCGAGAGCACACCATACACCATGGAGGTCACTGATGGTACCAGCGGCAAGCTGAAAACTGTGAAGGCAGGTAAGGTTTACTTTGCTGAGGATGCCTATGTGTGGCTTATTCCATTCACTGAAAACGGATCAAACCACAAAACACAGACAGTTTACCACAAAGGTAAGGACATCATTCTTTATAAGTTTGCCAATGCCGGAGATGTGTTCCTGTTCAATGCTGAAAAGGAGACCATGATCAACGGTGAAAGCAAGAAGGCAGGCTTCTCAATGACCAGCTACTTTATGGATGTTGTTTACAGCAAGGATACAACAGACACCAGCAATGTTGAATGGTGGCAGCTTTGGTCAGGTATTCAGAGTCTTATCTTTGACAGTGCCGTGAGTGGCTTGAGACCCAAAACCTACAACAAGGAAGACCTTCAGTGGGTTGGTAATATGAATACCGGTTCACAGGGCTCGCCTAATGTTGATGACTTCTATGTTATCTGGGAAAGCTAAAATCCCTGAAACTTTTAAGAAAGGAAGGATAGTATGAAACGAAGCGTTTTTTCAAGAAAAGCTAAAAACTCCTCATCGCGCAGAGTGTTGAGGAACAGACTTGGAATGACCTATGTTGAGCTTCTTACTGCCCTGGGTCTTCTTGCGCTCATCATCACATCCTTTACCCCAATGCTCTTATCATCCTATGAAACCCTGTATGATGCAGGTGTTAAGGTTCAGGATGTTTATGACTCAAAGCAGGAGCTTGAAGAAGGTCTCGCAAGACGAGATTCTGAGAACACAGCTGCTATTGAGCTTGATATGCGCGTTAACGCAGATGCTCTTTTTGAGAGCGTGCACACATCGGGCAGAAAGGTTATTTCCACCTTCCAGGAGGGACTTGAAACAGTTTTTGGTCAGATTCGCGCAAGAATCGAAATTGTTTCCCCTTCAACAGTATATGACAACAAAACAAATCACGATATTGTTCTCCAGACCTTCGGTATGGAATATAACAAAATCACCTTCGGTACATTCCCTTATGACACCACAAACGAGCCGGGTGCAGCAAATAAGATGCCATCTGACCAGATTCATATCCAGGTTATTGCACCAAATAAGTCTGCCCGAAAGACATCCGGCACAGCCGATGAAAATATGCTCGGTACTGAGGATGAGCTTGTTTATAGCACAGGCAGATTCTGCGAGCTTGAGTATTACAGAACAAAGTTCACATCAACAAATATCCCTTCATCAGGTCTTAAGATTTCCAATGATGACAATGCAGGCCGTATCAAGCTGAAAATTAAGAGCCCTGCATCAGGCGACCCACTTGATTTTACATATTCACCCCTTAAAATTAAGGTTTATTATATGAACAGCCGTGGTCACCTCAAGACTGTTTCCGAATATCTTTACATTGATCCTGCAACACTTGTTATGGCAGGTGAGACTGCCTCAACCATAGACTACTACACATCTGCAGGTATCGAGGCTATTGATATTTCAACAAGTGACGATCCTGATGACCAGAAGATTGAATACAGACTTTCAGCTGAAGCTCGTAAGATGCGTATCTCAAACAGCCCGTATCTTGCTAATGCAGGTCAGCGTAACGAGCCTGCTATTGGTGCTCCAAGTGCAAGCCAGACTGAAATCCGTTCAATCCGTTGGATTGCTAATGACGAAACACAGGGTCTTAACCCATATTATGTAATGACAGGTACAAACGGTTCAATTTACCGTATGTATTGCTTTACCTCCGATAAGCCTGATATTTTTGATTACTCAATCGGTGCTCGCATTTATGATAAATCCACAGGCTTCTTCAGCACAGAACAGGAATATATTGACAGAGTTTATACCACAACAACAGGTAAGAAGGTTTTCCCTGCACTCTGGGGTGGTGACTTTGCACACATCTTTGAATATACATCTGCAGTTAAGCGTGTTTCTTACGGTCCATCTGCCAACAACAGCGGCAGTGATGAAACATGGGCAACCTCAGCAACCTACAACGGTGTTGAAAGAGCCGGCAGAACAGGCGACCCTGCATACAATGTTATGAGTGCAAATGCTCAGTTCTGCTACTACTATAATGGTGCAGGTACAGCCCACAAGTTCGGCTACAAGGATGCAAAGCCTATTTCCTATATTCTCACAGAGCGTGGCTGGCCAATCCGTCTTTACGGTGTTATTGGTCCTGCTGACCCTGATAAGGACTATTTTGAAGACTTTGTTGCTCTTTGGGACAGAAACCAGACAACAGCTAATATCCGTACAGACACTGCATACGGTAACTCTGCTGAAACTCTTGCCTTCCATTACAAAAACCAGAATGATGAACAGCAGTCAGACTATGTTTACGGTGGTATAAGAATCAAGGCTCTTGCCTCATATCCAATTAACAAGAATATGCGAGATACTCGTGAAGACTATTTCGATACTGCAGATGATAACAAGTACACCACCAGTATGACAAAGCTTAAAAATGTGCAAAAGCAAAGTGAAGATTTGCTTAACGGCTATGGTAACGATGTTAATGTAACAGATGTTATCTATATCCCCGGCACAGATACAACACAGGGCTCAACCTTCTATGTTGGCAAAGTTCACGCCTATGCAAACATTATTCAGACAGATAAGCTTGAGTCCGGTGCAGCATTGCATCACCAGAAGAAGACAGAGGGTAGCATATTCAATAAGAAGGACCCAATTGAGCAAAATGGTGCAGTTGGTCGTTGGTACAGAAATGCTTCCACAACCCTTAATGGTAATGCTTGTTCATATCCGAGAGGAGCTATCACAGACTACCTTATTATTTCAAATAAGGATGGTACTGCCACATATATCTGCAAGCACAACGATAATGATTATAGCAGACGTGCTGAGTGGGAGGGTGATTATTCAGGTAATCCGGATAGTGCAGGTAACCCGATCGGCCGAGGCTATCAGTTCTGCTTTGCAGTTGATTATATCAACAGATACGATCCCGGTATAAGCTACAACAACACCGGCGGGCTCGCTTCCGGTCAGACAGCTCATTCAAGAGCAGCCTTCTTCCTTCCTAACCAGGCAAACGCATGGGAATATCTCTATATGGAGGATGTTTCCTTTACCTTTGGCTTTGCTTCAAACCGTGAAAGAGTTTACACAAACATCACCTATGACGGTCAGGTTGAGTACACTCGTTCCTTCGAGCGTCTCTATTGGCGTTCACACTATGGTCAGGATGCAACATATTATAAGGAAAATGGTGAGCTGAACTTTTCCGAGTTCCGTGCAAACCAGGCAGCATATTCCGGTGCAGACCTTTCCATTCACCAGCAGAACAGAGCAGTCAGCGACGGAAACGGTGGCTTGCAGACAAGTCAGCAATATCTCAACAGTGTGGATAACGACTATTACAATGTCTGGTTCCCCGGTGAGATGTATAACCTTAACAAGATTGCGTCAAAAGACGGTGTTACTGTTGCTGTTGGTTATGCAGTTGCAGGCTCAACCTATCAGCATTCACGACCGAATGATAACAGTGTAACATCAACTGCATTGGGTAGTATTTATAATGATGGTGTTCTTGCTGCTATGATTGAGGGTAAGGATTCAGCCTTCGTTAACCTTCTTTACTTCAAGGATAACGAAAGCTTCGATAATTATTCACTTTATGATCCAACCTCAAATGTTGGTACTGACTATTCACAGTATTCGGCGTATGGTAATGTGAAATACGGTACACATAGCCGAGATAGTGTTCAGTTCACAGCTGTTGATCTTATTGTTGAAAATGTTAAGGCATCAGAAACAGCAAGAGACTACACAGTTAACTACTATGCTTACTATGGTGACAGCAAGGGCAGAGTTTTCCGTTCACTTGTTGCTTCAGCTTCAGGCACATCAACCGGTAACGAGGGTGAGATGGATGCTGCAGAAGCAGGTGCAAGCCTTGTGCCATACATTTCCGACACACCAACACAGATTCAGACTCTTGATGCAGGCTCACCGTCTCAGATGGTTGAAATTGTTATCAATGGTAAAGGTCTTGATGAATATTTCTCAAAGATTGTTACCATTGACGCTATGGATGACCTTGTTATCATCACCGGCGAAATGAGAAATGGTGGTCAGGAATATTTCGTTGTCGGCACAAAGGATACAGCTAATAACTGGACCTGGCGTACAGTAAGAAACTGTGGCTTCACAAGCATTATTAATGATGCAACAATCGTTGGTGGTTATTACTATATCGTTGGTGATGGCTGGTTGGCAGGCGTTTCACTTGATGTTCTCAGAGATGTTGGCGTTTCATCCCTTCACACACCCGACCTTGTTCAGTCAGCTGCAGGTTGCCACTCAGAAGATCCAACAGCATTGCTGTGGTGTGGCACAAGTGTTGATCTTTATGCAATTGCAGGTAGAGATACCCAGTAAAAGGAGGCAGAAATGATGTTCAGAGTTTTAACATCAAAAAAGGGCTTTACTCTTGTTGAGCTCGTTATAGTTCTTCTTCTGCTTTCATTGGGCTCTGTTGCAATGATGAACCTTTTCAGCGTTGCTTATCGTTCTTATGATAAGAGTGAGGAGCGCTACATAAAACAAGAAGCAGTTAAAGAGGTGGCAGCACTTCTCCAGACAGGTACAACAAGCGTTGCCGCCGCCAAAACTGCCGATATATTCGATACGCCGGATGTTGTGCCTGCAGGTCAGCAGCTTGATGACTCTTTTTCATACCTTTTTGCAACCGAGAGCACAGATGAGACAACCGGTGAATTTAATGGCTATTTCCTTTATGTTCAGAATAAGGGGATGCCTCGAGGAAGCGCAATAAAGCTCTCTGAGACACCCATTTATGTTGAAATAAAGCCATATTTTGAAACAAAAACAAAGCTGGATGCCTATGGCAATGAGGTGTTATATATTCAGCAGTACAATGCTGTTACAATAACTCTTTCTGCCCTTGAGGATGACTATGATTATGCAAGCGGTCTCCCTCCGACATCTGATGATAAGTATTACAGCATTGATGTTGCTTATCACTTTCCCAATATGGCAACAAGCAATGAGTTTGCTATGGTTAACCGTAAGACAATGAGCGAATATGCCACAGCATCTCTTTATCAGCAGGTGGATAATAATGCCACGGGTGGTAAGCTGAGCACGGTGGTTCAGGCAATTCACTGTGACGCAAATTGCTCTTATGACCATTGCGGTTGCTATGAGACCGGCAAAAAGTGTGAAATGTGTGACTGTGCTTGTCCCGGTAAGCGAGGCGTTGTTCTTCGTGTTTACTGTGACTCCATCATCAGTCCCGATAACACAGAGGCTTCTGTTTCCGTACCATCAATGTGCTTTATTGCAACAGCATCCTACGGACTTGATTCCGGTGAGGTTGGTGCTCTTTGTGAATTCCGTGATGAATGCTTAAAGACAAATCCTCTTGGCAGAGCATTTGTTAAGGCTTACTACACAGTGTCACCACCAATCGCTGAGTTAATAAGTCAGAGCGAACCACTCAAGGCAGCAGTGAGAACAGCTCTCAAGCCGCTTGTGGTTGTTGCTGAATATTCACTTAACGAGGATATCAGAGCGCAGGGTATTGCTTCATTTGCAATCTTTATGCTTTGTGGAGCAGGCGCTTCGGCAATGCTTCTCAGACTCAATGTGCGCATGAGAAAAAGAAAAAATAAATAAAATCATTTTCTGAGAGCATGTTCCCATGTGGAACATGCTCTCTGTTTTTTGTTTGATTTTGCTGAAAAATATTGACTTTATTTTTAAAAGTTGTAAAATAATATTAATATTTTGTTAAGGGGAGATCTGAATGGATTTAAGTAAGCTTATTGCAAAAAAAGATGAGTATGCCCAGTATATCGTCGATGACATAACTCATATATGTAACGATATGCCTAAGCGTGGCCCGGGCTCTGAGGGTGAAAAGGTGTGCTGCGAATATCTCGCAGAGGAAATGAAAAAAATGGGTTGCGACACAGTCTATGTGGATGAATTCAAGGAGAATCCCGGCTCATTCTTCGGCTGGATTAACTTCACAATCACATTTGTTCTTTTGGCATTCATTTCATATTTCTTTATACCTGCACTTTCAATTGTGTTCATTTTGCTCGGTCTTACACTTTGTGTTCTTCAGTTCGGCCTTTACAAAAAGGTTGTTGATAAATTTTTCAAAGAGAAAACAGGTCACAATGCTGCAGGTTTTAAGAAGCCCACAGGTGAGGTTAAGAGAAGAATCATATTCAACGGTCACCCTGATGCTGCCTGGGAATGGCCTGTTAAAGAGAAGCTTTCATATCTCGGTTTTGATATACATATGATTACATGCTTTATCGGTGCTTTCTATACATTGGGTATTTCCATTGCAAAGCTTTGTGGTGTTAACGAGGCGCTCACGGTAAAGCTCGGTCTCGGTGCTCTTGTTTTTCTTCCTTTCTGGATTGGTCTTTATTTCATGTGGAACAGAAACAAGACTGTTGACGGTGCTAACGATAACCTTACAGGCTGCTATATGGGTATGGCAATCCTTAAGATGCTTCAGGATGAAGGCATTGAGTTTGAAAACACAGAAATCGGTGTTGTTCACTCAGGCTCCGAGGAAGCAGGTCTGCGTGGTGCAAAGGCATGGTGCGAGGCTCATGCTCATGAGTTCAATGATGTTCCCACTTTCGTTTTCTCCTACGATACAATTGCTCAGAGTGAGCATCTCAGTGTAAACTACCGTGACCTTAACGCAACAGTTAAGGTTGATAAGGATGTTTCAGACCTCTTTTATGAGGCTTGTGAGGCACTTGAGATTCCTTGTGGCAAGGGTATGGTTCCACCTCTTGGTGGCGCAACAGACTCAGCAGCATTTGCTCAGGCAGGTATGCGTTCAACAGGTGTCACAGCTCTTAATCACGCTCTTCCTGATTTCTATCACACAAGACGCGATACACCGGATGCACTTAATAAGGCATGTCTTGCAGATTGTCTTGCGGCAAGTATAAAGGCTCTCGAAATGTTTGACAACGGTGCTAAGCAGTAATATTTGGCGAATAACTTGGCTTGTCTCCCTCGCAGTATCTCATACAGCGTCGGGCGACAAGCCTTCGTTCTTCATCCAAATCTTACTACTTAGAAAAAATGTTTTTGGCGAATAACTTGGCTTATCTTCCTCGCAGTATCTCATACAGCGTCGGGCGACAAGCCTTCGTTCTTCATCCAAATCTTACCACTTAGGGAATGATATTATTTTTAGCGAATAGCTTTGTAACACCACCCTTCGCAGTATTTAATACAGCTTCGGGTGGTGTTTCTGTGCTATTCATCCAAATCTTACAGCTTAGAGAAAGAGTTTTTTGGCGAATAACTTGGCTTATCTTCCTCGCAGTATCTCATACAGCGTCGGGCGACAAGCCTTCGTTCTTCATCCAAATCTTACAACCTAGGGAACGATGTTGTTTTTTGTGAATAGCTTTGTAACACCACCCATCGCAGTATTTAATACAGCTTCGGGTGGTGTTTCTGCGCCCTTCATCCAAATCTTACAACCTAGGGAACGATGTTGTTTTTTTGTGAATAGCTTTGCAACATAAATAATAAAAAAGCAACGGGAAGATTCTAAAGGAATCTTCCCGTTATTTTATAATATTAACAAGCATTTCTTTCTCTCGGTTTCAATTAAAACACAAGGCAAAGCAAAGGAACAAAAACAAGTGCAGGAAGAAGGTTCGCTACCTTGATTTTTGTCACACCGATAAGGTTGAGTCCAAGTGCCAGAATCATAACCGAGCCGGTGCAGATGAGCTCATTAACAGCTGCATCACTGAGGAATGACCCGAGAAGCATTGCGAGGGCTACGAGGCTACCCTGAAACACAAGCACAAATAATGATGAGAAGGCAACTCCCACGCCAAGTGTTGTGGCGAGTATTGTGGAGGAAATCAGGTCAAGAATGGATTTTGTGTAAATCATCTGGTTATCACCTGAAATGCCTGCGTTCATTGAGCCCACAATGGTCATTGCGCCCATGCAAAACAGAAGAGATGCAGTAACAAAGCCCTGGGAGAAGGTGCTTTCCTTTGAATCGCCATCCTTCATTTTCTGAAGTCTGTCACCAAGCCTTGTGAGCCTTGCATCAATATCAATGAGTGTTCCCACAATTGTGCCGAGGATGATGGAGAGAATCATAATAAGCTGATTTTCACCCTTTATAACGCCACCTATACCGATTACGATAACGCAAAGTCCAACAGCTGTCATTACAGCCTTTGTCAGCCTTTCGGGCAGCTGCTTTTTGAGGAGCAGACCGATTATGCCACCAATCAGAACAGTGAGTGTGTTAACAAAAACACCACTGAAGCTTTGTATTATATCCATTTTGCTCTTACGCTCCTTCTTTATTGAAAAGATTCCAGGGATATTCAGAGATATCGGGGTTGCTTTCAAATTGCATTTGTTCACCTGTTTTTGGATGAGCAAATGTTATTCTGTGGGAATGAAGAGCAATTCTGCAATTTGTTCTGTCCTTACTACCATACTTTATATCACCTGTAAGACACAGCTGGCGTGATGCGAATTGTACACGTATCTGATGTGTTCTGCCTGTGTGCAAAAGCACCCTCACCATAGCTTTGTTATCCGATTTTTGCAAAACCTCATATTCCAATGATGCGTCCTTTACGCCCTTACGAACTCTTTTCACAACATAGGAACGGTTTTTCCGGGAGTCCTTGAACAGCAAATCCTCAAAAACACCTTTGTCCTCCTGTGGAAATCCGTCACACACGGTAAGGTATTCCTTTTTGAAATCGCCTTCTGCAATGGCCTTTGACAGTGCAGCTGCACTTTGCTTATTATTTGCAAAAACCATAACACCGCTCACATTTCTGTCAAGACGGTGCAGAAGGTGAAGATTCTGACCTGCTCTTTCGCTCAAAAGACCTATAATACCTTTTTCGTTGGGTGAATCCTCACTTGCAATGCCCTGAGGCTTAATGCAAACGGTTATATATTCATCTTCAAATAAAACTTTTAAATCATTGATATTCATATAAACACCTTTTATATGCTATCACATATTTTTTATTTCTTCAAGAACAAAAAACAAAAACCTCGGTGATGCGTGGGTGTCCTGAGGACACTCACGCAGTTTTATTCGCCCTTCGGCGAGTGATATTGCTTCGCAGTTATATAATGCTACGCATTGTGATATTGTCCTTCGGACAGTTTTATGCGAATAAAATAACACTGAAATCGAAGATTTCAATAGCACTATGCCGAAAAGTGCATAATATCACTCTTTCCGAAGGAAAGAATATCACTTAAAGTTAAAAGCACACTTACTCACCACTTTTAGTGACAGTGCAAAAAAGTAAGAGTTAATGCAGTTTTTGCTGCATTAACTCTTTTTGTCATTTAGAGTACGTTTTATGTACTCATATTTTTGAATATCCATAGCTGTTAACGAGAGCGTCAATTTTCTTTTTCTCCTTGCAGAGTGGGCACTCGTGAGCAGGTGTGTTGAAATAATTATCAAGGTCTTCGGGGTTGAAGACGGATTTAACCTCATAACCGCCACATTCTGATTTTGTGGAGAAGATTGAGGCGATTCCCACAACATTACCGCCATAGTAATTAACAGCCTCAATTGCTGCCTGTGCCGTTACACCTGATGCCACAGAAACTGCAAGCACAAGCACATGCTTACCCTTAACCATAGGTACAACATTATCACGGAACATCATCTGTGAGCCTGCTGTCATTTCAGGGGTTACAACATAAATTGTCTGGTGTGCATTGATGTTTGAGAATGAATGCTTGGTGAGCTCATTTGCAAGACAGGCACCGATAACCTCTGTGCCATCAAGGCAAAGAATTGTGTCAATTATGGTTGAAGAATAGTTATAGCTTTCACAAAGCTCCTGAGCAACAGCCTTTGCTTCGGAAAGACGGGACTTCTGTGCTGCAACATCAATATAATAATTGGAGTGAGAGTGGTTTGTTGCAAAGTGACCCTTTGCAACGCGAAGATAAAGATTCTTGCGCTTTGTTTTGATTTTTTCGATATGTGTTGTTGGCATAAAAGTTCCTCCTTTTAGTAGGTATAATTAATTTTATAATATAACCATTATAAAAATCAATTCACAAACTACATAAAAGGAGGAAGGTGTTTTTGTAGATTTTATTTAATCATTTCTTCGAATTCTGCTTCGGTTATTACACGGATACCAAGGTCATTTGCCTTTTTCAGCTTGCTTCCTGCATTTTCACCTGCAAGAACAATGCTTGTTTTTGCAGAAACAGAGCCTGATGCCTTACCACCAAATTTCTCAATGATTTCCTGAGCCTCTCGTCTTCCGAATTTCTCAAGAGTTCCGGTGAGCACGAATGTCATACCTTCAAAGCGCTTATCCTCAATAACGGTAAGATTTTCCATGTTCAGACCCAGAGACTTGAGTTCTTCTATCATGCTTCTTGTGGCAGGAAGGTTAAGTGTGCTGACGAGTGTTTCGGCACTTATTCTGCCCATTCCGTCAATTTCTGTAACATCTTCAATAGTAGCATCAAGAATTGCACTCATGCTGCCGAAGTGGTTTGCAAGAAGCTTTGAGGCTTTAAGACCGATGTGGTGCACGCCAAGAGCAAACACAAGCTTGAATAAATCGTTGCTTTTTGATTTCTCAATTGCCTCTGTGAGATTTAAAGCGCTTTTCTCACCAAGCCTGTCAAGAGAGGCAATATCCATTGAAGTGAGTCTGTAAATATCTGAAGCCTTGCTGATGAGTCCTTCGTTGACTAGTTGCTCAAGCACAGCACCACCCAGACCCTCAATATCCATGGCATCTCTTGAGCAGAAATGAATAAGCTTTCTCAGAAGCTGTGCAGGGCAATCGGGATTTATGCACCTGATTGCGACCTCATCCTCTACACGGGAAACCGGACTGCCACAAGCAGGACAATTTTCGGGGAAACGGAAAATATCATTTTCACCGTTGTGGGCTTTAACCTCAAGGACCTCGGGAATAATATCGCCTGCCTTGCGGACAATAATTGTATCGCCGATAGCAATCTGCTTATCGTTTATGAAATCCTCATTGTTGAGGGTTGCTCTTGAAACCGTGGTGCCTGCCAGAATGATTGGCTCAAAAATTGCTGTGGGGGTCAAAACACCAGTTCTTCCAACCTGAATTTCCACATCAAGAAGCTTTGTTGGCTTTTCCTCGGGTGGGTATTTGAATGCAACAGCCCATTTGGGGAATTTTGCTGTGGAGCCTAACGCATCTCTCATTGAGAAATCGTCTGTTTTAATAACAGCACCATCAATATCAAAGGGCAGCTCGCCACGGTTGTTGCCAATGTTATCAATCTTTTCGATTGCTTCATCAATTGTGTCGCAAAGCTTGTAGCCCGGCACGGTGGGAAAGCCCAATTCGGCAAGATAATCAAGAGATTCCTTGTGAGAGTGAAGCTCCTTTCCACCCTCCATCTGCTGAATATTGAAGATGAATATATCAAGCTTTCTTGATGCTGTGATTTTAGGATTCTTTTGTCTTAAGGAGCCGGATGCAGCATTCCTCGGATTCTTGAAGGTTTTTTCTTCATTCAATTCCTGCTGCGCCACAAGCTCTTCAAAGCTTTTGTGTGACATATAAACCTCGCCACGCACCTCGATAAACGGCACGGGAGATTTTAATTTAAGAGGGACTGAACGGATTGTTTTTACATTTGCAGTAACATCCTCGCCAACATTACCATCGCCACGAGTGGAGGCACGGTAAAGCACCCCATCTCTATATTCAAGAGAGCAGGAGAGACCATCTATCTTGGGTTCAACCACATACTGTGCATCGGGAAAAGCCTTTTTGATTCGGGTGTCAAATGCACGGAGCTCATCCTGAGAGAAGGCATCCTGCAAACTTTCCATTCGCACGGTGTGAACAACCTGCTCAAAGGTGTTGTCATGGTTGCCTCCTATACGGTGAGTGGGAGAGTCTTCTTTAAGAAGCTGTGGGAATTCCTCTTCAATTGAAGAAAGCTCACGCATCATCATATCATAATCGTAGTCCGATACATCGCTTTCATTACCCATATAATATTTTTCAATGCAGTCGTTGAGTATAGCGGTTAATTCCTCGGCACGCTTTCTGCTTTGCTCAAAATCCATAATACACCTCGTTTGAAATGATGTTATAATTATACCATAAGTAACAAAAAATGTACATAGTTTAATGATTTAATCTACCCTTTTAACATTGACAAAAACATATCATTTTTTTATAATCTAAAATGTAAAAGTATTATTATCAGAGAGAAGGATTTTCTTGAAGGAAAAACTCAGAAACGCTCTGACTCTTTTTCTCACATTCTTTAAAATCGGAGCCTTCACCTTCGGTGGCGGCTATGCAATGATTCCCATCATTGAGAAGGAGATGTGTGAAAAACACAAGTGGCTCAGGGGCGAGGAAATACTTGATATTTTCGCAATATCTGAAAGCACTCCCGGACCAATTGCAATTAACTCCGCAACCTTTGTGGGTTATCGCGTGGCAGGTGTTATAGGCTCTGCTTGTGCAACCTTGGGTGTAGTGCTTCCCTCATTTATAATCATTTCACTTATTTCTCTTGTGCTTAAGGAATTCAGCCAATATGAGGTTGTTCAATTTGCCTTCAACGGTATCCGTGCAGGTGTGTTGGCACTTGTTATAAAGGCATTTTACTCCATGTACAAGAAGTGTCCTAAAGGTCTTTTCTCATATATTCTGATGCTTGGTGCATTTGCAGCATCATTGTTTATTGATATTATTGGTCTTGATATCAGCATTATTTATATAATTGTGACATGTGCTCTTATAGGACTCATTCACTCAATAATTGAGAGAAAGAGAGGTAAGGCGTAATGAGTATTTACCTTGAGCTTTTTCTCACATTCTTAAGCATTGGTGCTTTCACCTTCGGCGGCGGTTATGCAATGCTTCCGCTTATTCAGAAGGCTGTGCTTGACAACGGTTGGCTCACGCAAGAGGCAATTGTTAACTTTATTGCTGTCAGCGAAAGCACTCCGGGTCCCTTCGCAATAAACATTGCAACCTATGTGGGCATGGAAACCGGTGGTTTCTTCGGTGCTGTGTGTGCAACCCTTGGCGTTGTTGTGCCATCCTTTGTTATTATTCTCATTGTTGCAAGGATTTATAAGCAATTTCAGGAAAGCAGAATTGTAAAGGGCTGCATGTCGGGTCTTCGCCCTACTGTTATCGGTCTTATCGGTGCTGCAGTGCTGACAATCGGCAAAACAGTATTTTTCCCGAATGGATTTGCAATTGCAAGCATAAGCGTTTATAACATTATTGTTTCACTTATTATATGTATTCTGGGAATTCTTCTTATCTTCAAAAAGAAGGTTCATCCCATTGTTCTCATAATTGTGTCTGCAGCATTAGGAATTGCAGCAGGCTATTTAGGAAAGTTATTTTAATCCTCTATTTTTAAAGA
>JAFODQ010000068.1 GCA_017380615.1 Clostridia bacterium
CGTGGGTGGCGTAACATCAAGCTTTGTTCGCGGAAGATTTGAATTTGATACATCTTTAAATCAGCTCTGTGGCTTCGGTGAAGGCGCAGAGCTTGGTGACATTGCAAAAATTGCAAATGAAACAGGTATCAACAAAAAAATCAAGTGGATTAGTATCCCTTCAGCATTCCGTTTAATAACCAAGACTCGTTCAGGTGAAAAAATTGATGTTACAATGCCTTACGGTATTGATAATTATATTGCTGCTATGGAAAAATATATCCCGGGTAGTACGCAATCCATGAAAAAGCTTTTCTTATTGTGTGAAGAATGTTATCTTGCTTTAGATAAGCTCGGAAATCTTGGGAGTGAACAAAATCGCTCTTCAATCCGCGATTTCTTAAAGAATAACGGAAACTTTGTCAGAACATCTCCCTACTCTGTAAATGAGGTTTTAAATGCACTCGATGTGCCACAAAAGGCACGTGATATATTTGAGGCTTACTGGCTTCACTTTGGCATTGATTGTGACAGAATGAGCTTCATTCATTATATCTCAACAGTTTACCCTCTTTTAAGAGATGGTGCTGTTATCCCTGCACAAAGAAGCCAGGCACTCAGTCTTGCTCTTGCAAGTGAATTTGAAGATAATGGTGGTGAATTGCGATTAAATTCACACGCTTCAAGAATAAAATTCAAAAATAACAAGCCGTATTCTGTTGTTCTCAAAAACGGAACGGAGCTTAAAGCAGGACACATCATATGCAATTGTTCCCCATCCACTGTTTACTCAAAAATGATGAAAGTTTCTGATGTGCCTATTAGTGCCGTAAAAAGAACAAACGCCCGTTCATTCGGTGCAAGAGCTGCATGTGTTTATCTTGGTCTTAACAGAGCAGCAAAGGATTTAGGCATAAACGATTACACAACCTTCATCACTGACTTTTCTGATTCTGTGGAACAGTTTGAAGCCATGAAAGCTATTAATACTAACAATGCATTGACAGCCGTTTGTCTCAATGCTGCCAACCCCGATGCATCTGCTGAAAATACTACTATACTTCAGTTGACAACTTTTTTCACCGAAAACTGTTGGGCAAACATTTCACCTGAAGAATATTTCAATGAAAAAGATATGTTTGCAGCACGAATGATTTCTGCTTATGAAAAGGCAACAGGTATTCAGATATACAATTACATTGAAGAAATTGAAATATCAACACCTGTTAGCTTTGCTGAATACACCGGTGCTCCTCAGGGTGTAACTCACGGATACTTCGGCTCTGATTGGGATAGTCTTCTTCCAAGATTTATGACAGAGGAAACAGATAACGACATTTACGGTCTTAGGTTCTGTGGTGGTTGGGGCACACAGCTTTCAGGTGTGCACAACGCAATAGCAACAGGCAGAAACACAGCTTATGCGACCATTTCTGATATCACTGAAGAAAGAGGTGTCATAAATGAGCAATAAAATTAAAATCCGTTCCCTTTTTAAAGATAAAAAGGCATTTAAAGAGATACCTCTTATAAGAAAAGGTGTAATAAGCGAAGCATCCGAGTCTCCGCTTAACAAAAACAATACGGTTAATTCAACTGCAAACTTTCTTCATCCGCAGACACAAAGCCTTGTTGTAAAGCAGGTTGCAGAAATATCCAACGACACAAGGGCGTATATCCTCACTCCTGATACCTCACTTGGCACAGCAAAGCTTGCATATTTCCGCCCCGGTCAAAGCATCAGCTTCACCTTAAACATCGGAAATGCTGTTGTAACAAGGTCATATGTAATTGCATCATCTCCTGAAAGGTCACTTGATGATGAATATATGATTATTGTTAAAAAGAAGCTCAATGGTTTCGCGTCACATTTCATATTCAATAATTGGAGAAAAGGCACAAAAATCACAGCCTCTGCTCCGTTTGGTGACTTTTATTATCAACCACTTCGTGACAGCAAGAGCATTGTTGGCATATGCGATAACGACGGCTTCCCTGCTTTCTTATCTCTCGCTGAGGCTATTGCCGATGGCACACTTAATGTTGACCTTACACTGCTTTACACAGCCCGTAAAGAACGCGAAGCTTTAATGTCACAAAGATTTGATGAGCTTTCGCATAAGTGCGGGAAATTTAAAATAATATATACTTTCAGTGATGAGTTTGTTGAAAACAAGGAGCGCGGCTTTGTTACAAAATCCTTAATTGAAAAATATGCACCCAAAGGAAAATACAGTGTGTTTGTATATGGCAACACAGCATTATACAATCGTGCAGTCCCACAGATTGCTGAATTGAAGCTTGAAAATAAATATATTCGTTTTGGTCCCGGCGGACAGATTGAGAATCCATCCTCTTTGTCTGATTTTCCTCAGGAAGCAAAGGGACTTACGTTCCTCTGCAAGATTGTAAAAAATGGAGAGCAAATCGCCACAATTCCTTGTGCAGCTGAGGAAACTCTTCTTATTGCACTTGAAAAGGAAGGAATTGCAGCACCTGCGCTTTGTCGCTCAGGTGAATGTGGTTTCTGCAGAGCACGCCTTACAAAGGGAAATGTTTTTATTCCTTCAGATGTTGATTACAGACGGCTCGCTGATTCAAGCTACGGAATAATCCACCCCTGCTGTTCATATCCAATGAGCAATCTGACACTTATAATTAATTAAAAAAAGAGTAGATTTCCCGGAAAGGAAATCTACTCTTAAACTTTATCAGAAAATTATTTAAAATCATCAAAGGAATCGGAAACAGGCTTACCGTCAATCATCAACGGGTCTGCCGGATTAAGATTAACATTCTTGGGTTTGTTTTCAACCTCAGGCTCTTCAACCTCATTCTCATCTTTCTTTTCAGGCTCGGCTGTAAGCTTATAAGCAATTGCGGCATTCTGCATTTTCATTTCATTAACAGCATTTTTAATTTCCTTAGAAAGTGAAGTAACAGATACAATTATATAGCCGAAGCAAGCCATTAAAATTGTGAAAAAAGTAATGTATATAGCAGTGAAATTTTCAGGACCGACTGTCAACAAAACAATTACAAGCGGAACAGCAAAAACAACAACAACAAAAAGAGCTGTAAACAAAAGTTTCTTTAACATTGACATAAGATATTCCTCCTTTATCTATTTTCTTCGGCAATGCGCTTCAAGCCCTCAAAGCCTATGCGCACAGCTTCATACGGATGCTTATCATAGCAAAGATCCTGCTCGATAACGATATATTTGACACCGATTTCCTTACATGTGCGGTAGCAAGCACCCAAATCAATATTACCCGTGCCGCACTCTGCGAATCGCTGTTGATTGTCAACAATGCACATATCCTTGAAGTGGCAAACCTCCACTCTGCCTGCAAGCTTCTTCATATATTCTGCAGGGTTAACACCACCAACCTGCATCCAATAAACATCAGGAACGAAATGAAGTGTTTCAGGTGTTGTTTCATTTATGAGCCTTTCGAAGGTGCGCATACCATCATATACCTCAAATTCAAATGCATGGTTGTGGTAGCAGAGCTGCTTTCCTTCATCATGCATCGCTCTTCCTATTTCGTTACATTTAGCAATAAAGCCTGTAACACCTTCGGGTGTTTGATGAATATTACCGGGCATTGCACCGATACCAATATTTTTACAATGAATCAGATCGTGCTCTCGCATAAGCGCCGGGAGATCATTCTTCATTCGGTCGTAAGACTTGTGAGTTAAACAGACCTCCATATTGTATTTATCAACAAGCTCTCCGACAACAATGGGATCAATATCCCCTATTGCAGAAATCTGAATAACATTACAGCCTATGCTCTGTAAAAATTTAAGAGTTGTTTCAAAATCCTCTGCATTCTTACACTGGTCTCTGAGGGTGTAAAGTTGAACACCCAGTTTAATTTCACTCATATTGACCTCCAAAACATGTATTATTTATATTTTAACATAATATTTCCCAATGTAAAGTGTTTTTTTGGCACAAAAACCATTGAAAAATTTTTTATGTTGTGATATAATCACAAAAACGCTTTGAGCAAGAGAGTAAAAAGCACAGATGTCCCCAGAGAGGTGTGTCATGGCTGCAAGCACACCGTCGGAAATGCTTTTGAAGTTCACTTGTTAGCGGTGTGGCTGAAACCAAGTAGGTCGCAACGGGTGTAACCGTTATATTACAAAAGAGTGTTTGCTCTGTAGCAAAAATTAGGGTGGTACCGCGGAGTTTATCTTCGTCCCTTTTCGGGGATGGGGATTTATTTTTTTGCCATCTTCACAATAAATTTGAAAGGGTTGAAAAAGATGCTTGAAAAGGCACAACAGCTTAAAGAACAGTTTGTGGAAAAAGTTAATGCTGCTACTGCTTCTGCTGAGCTCGAACAGTTAAGAATTGAGTTTTTAGGCAAAAAAGGTCCTATCTCTTCTCTTATGGCTGAATTAAGAAACGTTCCAAACGAACAGAAAAAAGAAGCAGGACAGATTATCAATGAAGTAAAACAATTTATTGAGGTAACAATCACTGCAAAAAAAGAAGAATTACAGAAAATTGAAGAGCAAAAGCTCATTGACAGTGCCGAGGATTACGATGTAACCTTCCCCATCGATGAAGACAAGGGCTCATACCATCCAATCACACTCATTCAGCGTGAGGTTGAGGATATTTTTGCAAGCATGGGCTTTGCAATTGAGGATTATGATGAAATCGTTGACGATTATCATTGCTTTGAAGCACTCAACATTCCCAAGCACCATCCTGCCCGTGATATGCAGGACACATACTATCTGAGCACCAATCAGCTTCTCAAGACACACACATCTGCTGCTCAGAATGCAATTTACATCAAATATAAAAACGATCTTGAAGCAGGCAAGCCCATCAGAGCCATCTTCCCCGGCAGATGCTTCAGAAACGAAAAGATTGATGCTTGTCACGAAAACACATTCTTCCAGATGGAAGGTGTTATGGTTGACAAGGATATTTCAATATCAAACCTCATCTATTTCATGAAAACCATGCTTTCTGAGGTTTTCCAGAGAGATATTACTGTAAGACTTCGTCCCGGCTTCTTCCCATTCGTTGAGCCAGGCTTTGAGCTTGACATTCAGTGTGCAATCTGTGGTGGTAAGGGTTGCCCATCCTGTAAGGATTCAGGTTGGCTTGAGCTTTGCCCATGCGGTATGATTCACCCCAATGTTCTCTCTGCGGCAGGTATTGACCCTGAAGAATACACCGGCTTTGCTTTCGGTCTTGGTCTTACAAGACTTGCTATGATGAGATATGGAGTTAAGGATATTCGTGTTTTCAACAGCTGCAGCCTTAAGTCACTTTCTCAGTTTGAAAACAAAACCTTCGTTGAGCCTGAAAAGGAGGTCAAATAAATGTTTGTATCAATTAATTGGATAAAAGAATATGTTGACCTTTCAGGTCTTGATATCAAAAAGCTTATCAATAGCTTCACACTTGCAACAGCAGAGGTTGAAGAAATCATCGTAAAGGGTGAAGACATCCGTAATGTTGTTGTTGGTGAAATTCTTTCTATTGAAAACCACCCCAATTCAAAGAAGCTTCATCTTCTCAAGGTTGATGGTGGCGACAGAATTTACAACGTTGTTTGTGGTGCTCCCAATGTTCGTGAGAACATGAAGATTGCTTTTGTTAAAGCCGGCGGACGCGTTCCTGCAGGTGACATTACACTCGCAACTGTTGCAGGCTACGAATCTGAAGGTATGTGCTGTTCAGCATTTGAGCTTGGTCTTTCCGATGACAAGTCAGGTCTTATGGAAATTGATGTGGACGCCCCTAACGGTACTGATTTAAAGGATATCTATCCAATTGACGATATTATCTTTGAGGTTGACAACAAATCACTTACAAACCGTCCTGACCTCTGGGGTCACTACGGTATTGCCCGTGAATTTGCCGCACTTACAGACAGAGAATTGAAGCCACTTAACCTCTCTGATTTAGCATACGACGGAAACGAGAAAATCAATGTTAAGGTTAATCGTCCTGACCTTGTTTACAGATATTCCTGTGTAAAGATGGACAACATCACCAAGAATGTCAGCCCGATGTCAATGCAGATCAGACTTTACTACTGTGGCATGAGAGGAATCAATCTTCTTGCTGACCTTACAAACTACATTATGCTTGAAATGGGTCAGCCAACACACGCTTTTGATGCAAATAAGATTGATGAAATTGTTGTTGACACCCCAAAGGAAGATTGTAAATTCACAACTCTTGATAACACCGAAAGAGAAATCACAACAGATACACTTCTTATTCAGAATGGCGAAACCCCTGTTGCGATTGCTGGTATTATGGGTGGCCTTGATTCTGAAATTGTTGGTGATACAAACGCCGTTGTGCTCGAATGTGCAAACTTTGATGGAGTTTGTGTTCGTAAATCTTCTTCGAGATTAGGTCTTCGTACAGATGCTTCAGCAAGATACGAAAAGATGCTTGACCCTGAAATGACGGTTACTGCTGCAAAGAGATTTGCATATCTCCTCCAGAGCATTGATGAAGGCGCGAGGGTTGCTTCACATCTCACAGATGAATACGTAAGAAAATATCCTGAAATTGAAATCACATTCAATAAGGCATATGTTGACAAATACACCGGTATTGACATCACAGAGGAAAGAATTCTCAGAACACTCA
Organism: Clostridia bacterium; assembly: GCA_017380615.1. Lineage (GTDB taxonomy): Bacteria > Bacillota > Clostridia > Oscillospirales > Acutalibacteraceae > DTU089. The sequence goes on from JAFODQ010000068.1 coordinate 6,629, forward strand.
CAGCACTCGGCTTTGGTGTTGAAAAGAATGGTGAAGATTTCAAGGTTAAGGTACCCTCCTTCAGAGCAACAAAGGATGTTACAATAAAAGCAGATATCATTGAAGAAATCACCCGTATATATGGCTATGATAACTTCAGTATTATTACAACCAAGAGTCCCCTCAAGCCCGTTAACAGCTCCCCCGTTCGTTCACAAAGCAACGAGATCAAGGATATTCTTGTTAAGCACTTCAATCTTCATGAGGTCCACTCATATATCTGGGGTGATGTAAGAAAATACAAGAAACTCGGTATTGAGATAGAGGATAATGTTAAGGTACTCAACATTGAAAGCTCTGATAACGGAACAATCCGTAACTCAATGATCCCCACCCTCTTGCAGGCAGTTTCCGAAAACAAGGATTACGGCGACGCATATGGTATCTTTGAAATTGGTCGTGTTGTTAAAGGAATCAGAGAGGATGGCACAGCGAACGAGCGCCGCAGCCTTGGTATTGTGCTTTATGATAAGACTGTTTCCGAGAAAGATTTGTTCTTCAAAGCTGTTACTTTAATCAACAATCTCTTCACACAAATCAAGCATAAGGATGCTGTTCTTAAAAAGGTTGCTCCTGCCCACGCATACGAGCACCCGAAGAACACAGCTGAAATCTCCTGCGATGGAATTAAGCTCGGTACACTTCACACTCTTCATCCAACAAATGCTCAGAAGCTTGATAAGGTTGCTAAAGCCGTTTGTATTGAAATTGATGTTGACAGCTTCGTTGAAATCAAAGGCGATAACATCAGCTTCTACGAGCCATCTGCACAGCAGTCAACATATTACGATTTATCTCTTGTGCTCAAGACAGGCGTTACATTCGCTGATATGTCTGAATGCTGGAACAAATTAAATCTCGATGAGCTTGTTAACGTTAAGGTTATTGACACATATGAAAACGAGACAATGAAGAGTGTTACAGTAAGACTCACCTTCTCAGCAAAGGACAGAACTCTTGAAATGGACGAGGTTCAGACCTGGATTGATGCTGTTCTTGCAAACCTTAAGGAAATCGGTATTGAATTAAGAGCATAATTAACACATTCTTAATAAAAATCTGTTGTATTTTCTTAAAAAATCATTTATAATACTTGTATAACATTTAGGAGGTGTTTATATGACAGATAAAACAATTCAGTTCACAATCAGTGACGAGCACGAAAAGGAAATGCGTGAAATTCTTGTTGCAGTTTATAATTCTTTGGTTGAAAAGGGTTATAATCCCACAAGTCAGCTTGTAGGTTATATCCTGTCTGAAGACCCCACCTATATCACAACACACAACAATGCCCGCAGTCTTATCAGAAAGATTGACAGAGACGAGCTTCTTCAGGTTCTTCTCAAATCATATCTGAACAACTGATTTAAAAGGAGTGTCCATTTTGGCAGATAAGCAAACAAGCTTCCTCACATACAAGGGTAAGCCTCTTGTTCGTAAAGGAAACACAATTTACTACGGTGATATAAACGATAAGTACGTTGTTACTCTCTCTGTTGTTGATTCACATGAGGTTCACGGAGTTAAAATTGCCGATAAGGTTAAGGTTCAGCTGGTTAACACCAAGGAAGCTAATCCCCTTGCAGCAATTGAAAAAAACACCGATAAAAACGGAATGTACGCAGCAATTGAGATTGCATCCATCTGGCTTGAACGTGCATTAAAGAACTGATCATAACAAAAAACCTCACCAACTAAGGTTGGCGAGGTTTTTCTTTTCCAAATTGTAAACATTCATCTTTTTCTATTGAATATTTTATGATATAGTAGTAAAATATTAAGGATAATGGAAAATTTTGTGTTAACAGAGGAAGATGGTATGAAGAGAAGAATTGAAAGGCTCATAAGTGTGCTTATGGCAATCCTTTGTGCAATGTCGGTTATGGCACCGATCACTGCTTCTGCAGAGGAATTCAATCCCTTTGAAAACAAAACAATTTCGATTTTAGGTGACAGCATCTCCACTTTTGGAGGTGTTTCTTCCGGTGTTGCTGCAGAAACAACAAACTCAACAATCGCTAATAATAAGGATTACTACAAAAAAGGAAGATTTGATATTACTCTTGAGGACACCTGGTGGATGCAGGCAGCAAATGAACTTGGTGCAGAAATTCTTGTTAACAATTCCTATTCTAACACATCCATTTTTGCCCCATATTCAGACAACGAGAATGATACCGGATATCTCAAGAGAGCATATAATCTCCACGATAACACCGGCGAAAATGCAGGTCAGAAGCCCGATATCATAGCAATTTATATAGGAACAAATGATGTATCCTATCACCAGTCCTCCTTGGGTACATATGAGGATATTGATTTTAAGACACTCATAAAGAAAAACAGCAACGGAACTTATACATATAAGAAGCCGGTAACAGCAGCAGAAGCTTATGCTATCATGCTCCACAAAATCACAACATCGTATCCCGATGCTGAGGTTTATTGCTTCACACTTCTCCCCCGCTTCACCGATATTGCACATTGCAATGCGCTCATTGAAAATCTCAGCACAGCAATTGTTAGTGTTGCAAAGCATTTCGGCTGCTACACCGTTGATTTAAACACTAACTCCGGAATAACAGGAGAAGAGAACATTGCTAAGCGATACCTTATGGATGGCTTTGTTCATCCCAACAAAAAGGGCATGGATGTTATAACAAAAGCTTTTCTCAGCTCCATTTACAAAAACAGCAAATACACCCCACGAGATAATGGTGTGTATGACATTTCCTATAATCTCAATAACATTGTGGCTGATAACGGAAGACAGACAACAATTCTTGGTGGAAAAAGCTTCGATTGCATGCTTAAACCACTTGAATATGGTGATATGAGCGTTACTGTTACAATGGGCAACACAGACATAACCGAGGAATGTGTTTCAAACGGTAAAATTCATATTCCGGCTGTTACGGCAGATGTTAAAATCAACGCAAATATCATAAATCAGAACAGAACCTTCAAAAATTACAGATTCTCAAAAAAAGAAGATAGCTTCAGTTCATCTTCTTTAAATGAAAACTATTCAAACAGCATTACCCCAATCACAGAGGGTGGATTTGCAATTGAAACACCAATCAGGCTTTGCTTTGATACTCAGTGGACTGTTGTTTTCAGACTGGATAATTGCAGCTCCGGTGAACATATTGTTTTATCAGACAATGAAAACAATTCCCCATCACTCATCATTGACAGCGAGAAAAATATTCTCGGTTTCAAAACACATGATGGTGAGGTTCTTGGTGCCAATTTCAACAAATTAAATATCGATTTCACTGAAACACATACCTTCAAAATAACAAACAAGCACAACATTGACGGCACAAACACATTCAGCTATTATGTTGACAGTGTATATGCAGGTGACTTTAATTCAAGGTTTGTTGACGGAGAATATAGTGATAAGGATATCACAGCTCTCTATGAAGAGGATTTTGTTTATAACACCATCTGTGCGACCGGCTCCAGTAATACAGAGTATATTCAGATATGGGAATCCCCTGCTAAAAATGGTCACACTCACACCTTTGAATATCCCATAATCACAGAACCTACCTGCACTCAGTTTGGTGGCATTGTAACAACCTGCGATTGTGGTGAAACCCATGGCGAGCCACACGCTCCTGCCCTTGGTCACAAGGAAGGAAACTGGATTATGTCCACCCCTGCCACTGCAGAAGCTGCAGGAGAAATGTACAAAAAATGCTCTGTTTGCAACACTATCACACAAACAAAGTCCATTCGACAGCTCAAATGCAACAAGCCCGTAGTGAATAACTTATTAAATTTTGAAACCGGCATTCGTATCTACTGGGGAAGAGTAACAGGCGCAGATGCCTACAGAGTATATCGCAAGGCTGTGAATGGCAGTTGGTTATATCTGGGCTCAACCACAGCATCATATTTTGATGACAAAACAGCGCAGCACGGATACTGGTATTCATATACAGTGCGAGCTGTCAATGAGGTTGGTTATTCAGATTTCCAGGCATCCAAGTCAATACAGGCGTTTAATACTCCTGTTTTAAGAAGCGCAACCAATGTCCACACCGGTATCACGCTCAAATGGGATGGCATTTATGGTGCAAAGGGTTATTATGTTTACAGAAAAATCGACAATGGAAACTGGGAATATTACTGCTGCACCTCAAAAACAACCTACACAGACAAAAATGTTTATAATGGAGTAACATATTCTTACAGAGTACGTGCCTTCAGAAACAACACTGTATCAGGCTTTTCTATTGCAGGAATAACACTTAAAAGATTTTCGAGCCCGGTGTTGAAAGCACCCACAAACAATAATTCAGGTATAACTGTTCAGTGGAACAAGTTAGCAGGTGCGCAAGGCTACTATGTTTACAGAAAGACATCATCTGGATCATGGAAATATCTCGGCAGAACAACCAATACATATTTCTATGACAACAACACCACACCGGGAAGCATGTACACATATACGGTTAAGGCATACAGCAATGCCAGTGTTTCCTCCTACAACACAGCAGGCATAACAACCAGACGTCTTCTTGCACCACAGATTAAGGATTTTGATATGCTTTACAATGGAATAAAGGTGCAGTGGCGCAGCGTTAAGGGTGCCCAATATTATCAGGTTTACAGAAAAACAGGTTCAGGTGCATGGCAATGCATCGGTACAACGGATAACCTTTACTACAAGGACAGAACAGCTAAGAAGGGTGTAACCTACACCTATACAATCAAGGCTGTCAGTGGCTCATACGTTTCAGCCTACAACACAAAAGGGGCTTCTGTTAAGAGATAAAAAAACCTCGCTCTTTAGCGGAGTGTTCGTAAGGACACTCCGCAGTTTTATTCGCCTTTCGGCGAGTTTTATTGCTTCACAGTGATATTTGTCTTGCGACAAGTGATATTGCCTTCGGCAGTTTTCGGCGAATAAAATAACACTGAAGCCGTAAGGCTTCAATATCACTTTTGATTTATCAAAAATATAACTGCAAATTTCAATTTGCAATATCACTTAATACTCACCGAAGAAAATATTTTCACTTTGGCGTAATTGCCTTTAGAGTATATAACCCACTATGACACTTTCAAGCCGAAAGTGTCACTTTTTATATAAAAATTGGGAGCACTTCATCACAAAGTGTCTCCCAATAATTTTATCTGTCCTTAGCAACCTTGCTCTTTGAAAAGAGCGAGTTTTTTTTAATATTTATCCTTACAGCTTATGCCTGAGTTAAAGTAACTCTTATTCGTGCCGCAGGCGGCTCTTACTGTGTAGGTGTAGGTTACACCCTTCTTGGCTGTTTTATCGAGGAAGGTTACATTGTTTGCTCCCTTCACCACGCCTATCTGCTGCCAGCCGGAGTTAGCTGTTTTGCGATATAAATAATAGCCTGTTGAACCGCTTACTGCACCCCACTTAACAGTGATGCCAGCCTTTGCGCTTGTTGCACTCTTAAGAACAGGGTTTGTGATTCTTCTCAGATAAAGGCCGGTTGTGTCAAACTTACTGTGATAGCCACCATCGGCAATTACAGTATATCTGAAATACTCACCGTTTTTATTCTTAACTGCAGTATCTGTAAAGTATGTGTTCTTTGTGGTACCAAGGTATGTCCAATAGGTTGAGCCTGCTCCACGGCGATATACTCTGTAACCGTTGGTTACACCACCTACTGCATTCCACGTAATATAAAGTCCGTTAGTAGCATTTGAGATGCTCTTGAGCTTTGGCACTGCCATATATTTCAGATAAAGACCGCTAGCATCAAAACCACTATATCTTAAGTGTTCCTCACCCGCACTGTCAAAGCCATTATATGATGCTCTTATAGTATATCTATAATAATTACCACTTTTGATTTGTTCATTTGCATCCCCCTCAATATCAACAAAGTGAAGTTGGGAAGCAGAAACTTCTCCAAGATAATACCAATAATTAGAACCTGCGCCTCTACGATAAACTCGGTATGTTGTCGCACCAGCCACACTGTTCCAGCTTACCTGGACGCCACCCACAACATTTGATACCTTTTCGAGGCGTGGGGTTTCTATAAAGCGATTTTCTTTTATTGAGGAAAAATCACTTTTGTTTTCAAATTTGTCGAGCGCTTTTACGGAATATTGATATACCCCGTTACTCTCTACTTCTATATCAAGATATTCGAGGCTATCCGTTGTTACCAGCAAGGACCACTCATTTTCTGTGGTTTTTTTTCTATAAACATCATATTTTACCGCATCATCAACAGCACTCCATTTGATTTGAATACCTTCAACCTCATTATAAAGAGATGTTATTACAGGTATACTTAACGGAAGTTTCTGGGAATCAAGAACAACTCCACACACTGTACACTTTTTATATTTAATACGAATTGTGTTATCAATAAGCCAATCACTCTCTTTGTGACCAAGGGCATCGATTGGTATTTGAACCTCAAGCACAGCATCACAAACAGAGCAGTGTCTTCCCTGCTTTTTCCCTTGAGTTGTGCAAGTTGGTTTCACAGCCAAATCAATAACTACCGTATGTCCTGTTGCAGGAATAGTTTCTTCTTCTAAAACACATCCACAATTAAGGCATTCCTTATGTTTGCCACCATTCACAGTACATGTAGGGTTACTATCTGTCAACCAATCGGAAGAACTGTGCCCTGTTGCAGGAATAGTTTCTTTTTCTAAAACACATCCACAATTAAGGCATTCCTTATGTTTGCCACCATCCACAGTACATGTAGGGTTACTATCCGTCAACCAATCGGAAGAACTGTGTCCTGTTGCAGGAACTGGTTGTTCAAACTCCAAACCACAAAATCTACATTTAAATATTTCTGTTCCATTTAAGGTACATGTTGCTTGCAATTTTATTTTATCAAAACAATATTGATGTGAGCCTTCTTTAATAAGAATCGGTATAGAATCTATAATCTGTCCAGAAGAATCAATCACATCCAAAGTACATTCACCAGGAAATTTTGGATGTGCCGAAACAACAACTTTTCGGTCAAAAACTGATTTACTCGATAACATTTCTCCATATAAATCATCTTTAGCCATGGTGTAAATAATTTGGTCTTTTATTTCTGTCATGCCTTTTTTATTAGGATGAACATCTCCGTTATTGGATTCTTGATACACCTTGCAAACATCAACAGCATAATGTTCACAAACCTCTGCAATTGCATCACAATATATCGGATTAACTTTAGTTAGAGTTTTATCACAAATGAACAAAATTTCAGATTCGGGTGAGTTTTTATAAATTAAATCCAAAATATAACACAAGGCTGGAACTACAAACTGCATATCATATTGAGTCCAATCGGAATATTTCGGAACCCCAATATTATTTCCATAACCTACGCCCCCACTACTATTAGAGGCATGAACATCATTTGTACCACCATATATTATAAAAACATCTGGTTTCTCGATACCGATATTTAAAAAACGATTTTCTACAGCACCCACAAACGAATATTCGGGGGCAATACGACCACCGTAGTAACTATATGAAATACACCTTCCTGAACTACTGTCATTTCTTAACAACTTCAAACCAGTCTCATTCTCTAATTTTTTCCACCAGGTATCTGACACATTAATAACATCTGTCGGTTTTCCTGCTGGTGTTGTTGTTACGCCGGAACTGTAAAAAGGAATACTTTCTTCACAATTGTAACCATCGAATGTAGAGATTGAATCACCAAAGATTTCAAATGTCTTTGTTTCATTTAAAACAAACACATCACGTGTAAGAATAAAACACGAACTTGTTTTACCATTAATGAAGCCACGTTCATCAATTGCGTTTTCCTCAACACTCGCCGTAATTGTTACATATGCGTCACCATTGTCAGGGTTAAGACTAAGTAAATTCTCGTTATTCCAATCACCTCTGATAAAATTCTTATCAGCATCCCACACACAATATGTGCAATTTTCAAATTCGACATCTGAATCTAAATTTTCCACAGGAATAAATTCGCTGCCCGCAATATTGCTTTTACCTGAAACATAAACGCCATTACAAGTATAATACGCTCCATAATTAAATTTAATATCACCACTGCTAACCATATCGAGTTTTATTTCCTTTTTGATAGTACTACCCGTTACATCGTTAACAATTGAAATATTATCAAGTTGTGCGACTTCTGTATTAGAAAAAACAAAGGAAACCTCATCTTTAGTAGGATATTCAAATTTTATATCATCATCAGTGGTAAATATATGGCTGTAAAGATTATCATAATCATAATTAAAAACAATCTTACATTGACTTAGCATGTCATTTCCGCTTTCAACCAGTGAAATATTAGTCCATGAATTTTCAGTATCCTTATAATAAATTTTTTCTAAAGAAAAACAATTCAAAAAAGCGTTTTTATTTACACAAGAGATATTTTTTGGAAAAAGCACTTCTCTTAATTTAACGCAATACGAAAACAAACATTCAGGAATAACAGTAACACCATCACCTATTGTTGCATACCTCAGATTGTAACATGAATCAAACAAACCATTACCCAATACTGTTACGCTTGCTGGTAATTTTACACTGACAAGTTTTTTACAATATTTGAATGCACTATCTCCGATTTCAGTTACACTATCAGGTATAGTAATAGAGCATAGATTATAACAATTTCTGAAAGCATTATCGGATATTCTTGTAACAGACAAACCGTTATGAGTAGCTGGGATAATAATTTCTCTAACAGTTGTTGAATCATTGCAATGTACAGAGTAAGAGGTTTTGTTATCGTCCAAAGTATATGTTAAACAGCCATCATCACTCGCTTCCGCCTTAACAGCAAAAAGCCCGCCAAAGTCTACCTCACTAAGCCCTACATACATAGAGCTAAAAATGAATGTTATTGCAAGTAAAAATGATATGCTTGTTTTCAAAAAACTTTTCATAACAATTACTCCTTAATATTATATTACAATAATATTGCAAATACATATTACCATAATTTTACATAACATTCAAACAAATCACAGAAAATGGTATATGAAAAGAGCAGCATGAAATTAGCAACTCTTCACAACAATTAATGCTATCAAATCATTTTTTCGGGATAAGGTAATATTCATTTCAAAAAACTGAGTGGCTGTGAGAAGGGAAAAAATCGAGTATTTTTTCTGCAAAACAATGAACAATTAAATATGTGCTAATAATTTGCCAAAAAAAGAACAGAACAAACAAAAACCGCCCTCAAATGAGGACGGTTTCGTTTATTTATAGATATTGGTTATTAATATTTATCCTTGCAGCTTATGCCTGAGTTAAAGTAACTCTTATTCGTGCCGCAGGCGGCTCTTACTGTGTAGGTCACCTACCAAAAACACCAACTGAATGATATCTGATGATTTTTCAATTAATCAATTAAAGTATCTCGCCGTTTTCGATTGCATGAATCTGGTCAACCCTGCGTTGGTGTCTGCCACCCTCAAACTCAGTGTTTATAAAAACATCTACAAGCTCACAGGCTAAGCCTGCACCAATAACACGAGCTCCCATGCAAAGCACATTTGCATCGTTATGAAGTCTTGTAAACTTTGCACTGAAATAATCAGAACAGCATGCTGCTCTGATGCCCTTAACCTTATTTGCAGCCATTGAAATACCGATTCCTGTACCACAGCAAAGAATTGCCTTGTCTGCCTCACCCTTGGTTACCTTAAGACAAGCCTTCTGTGCATACTGAGCGTAATCAACAGAGGCTGTTGATTCTGCACCACAATCAATATACTCAATGCCTTTTTCATCAAGATATGCTTTGATTTCCTCTTTAAGTGGAAAACCTGCATGGTCTGAAGCTAATGCTAACATTTAAAACACCCTTTCATTTTTAAGATTATATCCTTTATTTATTATTTTTCATTTTAAGCTCACGCTCTGCCTGCGAAAGGCGAAGATATTCGGGCAAAACATCATTTGCAGAAATCCCCTCTTCACCATTTTGTGCCTTTTCATATGCAACGAGGCACACACTTGCAGCACTCTGATATCTGATGCCCTGACTAGCCACGGAAACAGCAGGTACAACATCCTTAAGCTTGTTAAAAGTAACAATTGCACCATCACCGATTAAAACAATGGGTTTATCAATCCCTTTTAAGGTTTCTGCCAGCTCGTCAATGGAAATTGCGGCATCATCGGTAACACGGTTAAAGCCACACTCGCAATCAAATTGTGCTGTGTAAACCTGGTTGCATCGGGCATCCATTACAGAAACAGCGTGACAGCCTGTATTTTCAAGTGGCTTTGCAATTGCCTCAAGCGTGGAAATCTGAAAGCAATTTTTGTTAAGCGGCTGTGCCATACCTTTAACTGCAGAAACACCTATTCTCACTCCCGTGAAGGATCCGGGTCCATTTGAAACAGCAAAAAAATCAACGTCTTTGATTGAAACACCTGCAATTGTCAATGTGCTCTCAACCATTGGCAAAAGTGTCTGACTGTGAGTAAGCCCTGTGTTTGAAAAGCTTTGGGCTGTGATTTTACCATCAACACAAACAGCAACACTCGCTGACGTGGCTGAGCTTTCAATACCAAGAATTTTCATAAACACTGTCACCACTCATTCTAAGAATTCTTTGTTCATCAGTTTCTCCACGCTGAATTTCAATGCGTATAATTTTATCATCAGGCAATGCGCCCTCAATGTTTTCTGTCCATTCAACAGCCAACACACTGCATCCGTCCATATAATCAAAAAAGCCAGTGGAGCAAAGGTCGTCAAAGCTTGTTATTCTGTACATATCAAAGTGATAAAGAGTTTTATTCCCTGAATACTCGTGCACAATAGCAAAGGTCGGGCTGTGAACATCATCCTCTATGTCCATTCCACGGGCAAGACCTGCCGTAAAGCGGGTTTTCCCCATGCCTAGCCCACCGTAATAACAAACAACCTCTCCGCCGGAAAGAACTTTACCCAGTTTTTCTGCAAAAGCCTCTGTTTCAAGGGGAGAATTTGATACAACCTCTACCATAAGCACCTCTTTAAACCAAAACACTTGAAATTAAAAAACGATATATGTATAATAACAATATTACAAGATAAAATCAAGGGGGACAAGTTGCCTTGAAAAAATATTTTTCAAAAGCCAAGCAATTTGCAGGTGAAACTAACGGCATCCTGCTTTTGCTTATCACCATAACATCCATTTTCGGAATTCTTATGGTACACAGCTCAACGAGATGGCTTCTCGAGGACGGACAAGCTATACAGCGAGATGCAGTGGTTATGATTGTGGCTGCTGTGTTAGGCATTATTGCAACACTTGTCATATCAGCCATTGACTATGAGCTGATAACCAAGCTATGGCCGATTATCGGTGGCATTTGCATTGTGCTGATGCTTATCACGCTCGTTTTCGGTGCAGCGCCCGAAGCACGACCCGACTCAAAATGCTGGCTAAAATTCGGTTCGGTTTATTTTCAGACCTCGGAGCTTGTTAAAATTGGTTATGTTATAACCTTCTCAATGCACCTTGAGCTTCTCAAGGATAAAATCAATGAGATTAAATCACTTGTGTTTCTGGGTATTCATGCTGTTATTCCTATTGGTCTTGTTGTTCTCACAGGTGACATGGGCTCTGCTCTTGTTTTCATTTTCATGACAATTGCGATGCTTTATTTTGCAGGTCTGCACATCGGCTTCTTCGGTGCAGGTGCCGTGATAACTGTTGCCGCCTCACCTCTTATTTGGATGTTCGTTTTCAGTGAATACCAAAGAACAAGATTTCTTGCTCTTTTCAGACCCGAAGAATTTGTGGATGAAAGCTATCAGCAGATAAAAGGTCTTAACGCACTTGGATCAGGTGGCTTCTTTGGTCAGGGACTTTTTAAAGGGGTTTATACACAGAACGGTATCATTCCTGAACAGGAAAACGATATGATATTCACGGCAATCGGTGAAGAGACCGGATTCATTGGTTGTGTTATTGCTTTAGCTTTACTTTTTCTCATCTGCTTTGAAATGATTAAGATCGGAAAAAACTCAAGAGATTTTTCCACACAGATGATATGCTACGGCATGGCATCTATCATTGCAGCACAGGTGTTAATCAATATCGGTATGGTACTTATGCTCCTTCCCGTTATCGGAATTACGCTTCCCTTCTTCAGCGCAGGTGGTTCAAGCACACTTTGTCTTTACCTCGGTGTTGGTCTCGTGTTCAGCATTGACCGATTCAACCGTTCAAGGTCTGTGGTTAACTTCAGACTTTCAAAAATAGCCTCACCGTTCAGTGAAATATAAAATATATATCAAAAGGCTTTCGCATCATTATGATACGAAAGCCTTAATTTTATAGCTTTTTCATTTTTGCCATTTTCGCCATTATCTTCTTGGTGCCAACATTATCAAATGCAATTTCAAGGACCATATCGCCACCAACAGCCTTGGCACTGATTACGAGACCCTCACCAAAGGTGTTATGTGCAACACGATCGCCAACGCTAAATTGAACAGCTTGTGACGAGGCTGCTGCGTTTTTGCTGAAGCCACCACGGGAGAATCCTGAGGCAGATGCTTGCCTGCCACTCTGTGAGGTGCTTGCTGCTCCACCCTGCCTTGATGTGCCATAGGTCGAATGAGATGATGCGCCGGAAGAATAACCTCCAAAGCTGCGGGACACACCACCATAAAATACCTGCTGAGGTGCACTCTGCTCCTTATCAAGCAGTTCCTCAGGAATTTCACCAATAAAGCGGGACGGTCTTGTGAGATTGGTATTGCCATAGAGCATTCTTGAACGGGCGTTGGTGATATAAAGCTTTTCTTTCGCTCTTGTTATACCAACATAGCAAAGTCGTCTTTCTTCCTCAAGCTCTGTGGGATCATACATAACCTGATTACCGGGGAACAATCCCTCTTCCATACCTACAATAAACACCGTGGGAAATTCAAGACCCTTTGCTGAATGGAGAGTCATCATAACAATTGAGTCTGCATCGGAATTATAATTATCAAGATCGGTAAGCAGGGCAACCTCTTCAAGGAAGCCTGTTAATGTGCCATCCTCATGCTCTTCCATATATCTTACAAGGTTAGCAAGAAGCTCCATAACATTTTGCTTACGGTCATCTGCTGTTTCCTTATCAGCCTCAAGGAAGGTCATATAGCCTGTCTTGTTCACAACATCATCAAAGAATTCCTGAATTTCTTTAGTTTCAAGAGATTCGGCAAGGCTGTCAATAAGCTTTGTAAATTCAATAAGCTTTGCAGAGGCTCTTGAAAGCATCGGATAATCATCTGCGTGAGAAATAACCTCAAAAAAGGTTGTTCCCAAACCATCTGCTATTGAGGATGCATTATTGATTGTGGTTTCACCAATGCCACGCTTGGGCTCATTGATAATTCTTTTGAGTCTTACGGTATCAGACGGGTTAACAATAACAGAAAGATATGCAAGAACATCCTTAACCTCTTTACGGTCATAGAACTTATGTCCACCGAAAATCTTGTAAGGAAGGGAATTGTAAACGAGTGCTCTTTCAATACTACTCGATTGGGCGTTAGTTCTGTAAAGAACTGCGAAATCTGAAAGCTTTGCTCCCGACTTATATGCCCTTTCGATTTCATTTGCAACAAATGTGCCTTCTTCTCTTTCATCTGAAAGAATGCGGAATTTGATTTTATCTCCACCATCCTTCTGAGTCCAGAGTGTCTTACCCTTTCTGCCCCTGTTGTTTTTTATGACAGCATTGGCAGCATCAAGAATAATGGATGTGGAACGATAATTCTGTTCAAGACGAATTACAGCCGTTTCGTCATACTGATCCTCAAAAGAGAGTATGTTTTCAATTGTTGCACCACGAAATTTATAAATACTCTGGTCATCATCACCAACAACACAGATGTTTCTGTATCCGTTTGCAAGAAGTGATGTAAGAACATACTGTGCATGGTTGGTATCCTGATACTCATCCACCATAACATATCTGAAACGGCGCTGATAATGCTCAAGCACATCGGGATTCTCCCTGAGAAGCTTCACAGTATTAACAATGATATCATCAAAATCCATTGCATCTGCCTTCTGAAGCATTTCCTCATACTTCTCATAGGCTCGTCCGATAAGCTTTTTGTTAACATCAAACCCTGCATCATCAAGATATTCCTCAGGTGTTTTAAGTGAATCCTTCGCCTTGCTGATTTCAGAGAGAATGTATTTGGCAGGAAGGCGTTTGTCATCAATATCAAGAACCCGGATAACATCCTTCATAACACGCTTGGAATCGTCTGTGTCGTAAATTGTGAAATGCTTTGTGAAGCCGATTTTCTCACAATCACGGCGAAGAATTCTCACACAGCAGGAGTGGAAGGTGCTTGCCCAGATATCTGTTCCCTTTTCGCCGAGCATTACCTCAAGTCGTTCTTTAAGTTCATTGGCTGCCTTATTAGTGAAGGTAATGGCAAGGATCTGCCATGGCTGTGGTGCATCCACACTGAGAAGCCTTTGAACCTCTGCAGTGAGCTCACCACCATCATTTATGTGCTTCTCGAGAACTGCACAATCCTCATCTGTGGGAACTCTGTATGTAAAATCCGAATGATATGCATTGCCGTATTTTATGAGATAAGCAATTCTGTTAACAAGAACTGTTGTTTTACCTGAGCCTGCACCCGCAAGGATAAGCACTGCTCCATTGACATTAAAAACAGCCTCTCTCTGCATATCATTCATTCTTGAAAATTCTTTTTCAATAAGCTTTCTTCTTAAATCTGTAAATTTCATAAATTTTCCTTTAACTATTGTTTATTATTACGCGTTGAACTTCTGAAAAAGTTATGTCAATAGACTTATAAATATCAAAAAATCCACTTATCACCGCATACCGGAGTAAGGGTTGGTCAGAGGATTTCAGACAATTTTTAACAGATAAAACCACACTTGAATTCACACCATTGAGTGTGGCTTTGGTTTCATTGATAGCCTTGAGAGTTTTCTCATTATTGCGCTGTAAGGAAAAAAGAGAAAATATCCGGTCCTGCATTTCAAACACACTGCAGATTGACTCAACGAAAATAAATTCCTTAACATCAAGAAGAGAAACGATATTATTAAGCTTTGAAATACAATACATTTCTTCCGAAAGGCAACCAGCGATATTATAAATATCGTTACGCTCAATGGGAGCAATAAATTCCTTATAAAGGTTATCTGAAAGCTCCCATTTCAAGCCTGAAAAGGCTATCAATTCTTTATTAAATTCATTTGTGGCCACCATGTTTCTGTATGCACAGCCGACAGCAACCGACATTTCTTTTAAATTCTTGAAATAATCAAATGATTTTTTCAAGCACACCTCGTCAATATAAAGATTTTCCTGAAGAATCAATAGCAACAATCAGTGGAAAATCTTTAACTACAAGGCGTTTGACAGATTCACAGCCCAGTTCCTCAAATGCAATCACTGTGCACTCTGTTACGCAGCGGGAATACAATGCTCCCGCCCCGCCTATTGCTGCGAAATATACAGCTCCGTGCTTCTTCATGGCATCCACAACAGCTGCGTTTCTGTCACCTTTACCAATCATGGCCTTCTGCCCATTAGACATCATAAGCTCAGCAAAGGAATCCATTCTTGAGGATGTGGTTGGACCAATGCTCCCCACAGCAAGTTCATCCTTTGCAGGTGTGGGACCTGCGTAGTAAATTACAGCCCCCTCAAGGTCAAAGGGAAGCTCCTTATTTTCACTGATCAAAGATTCAATTCTTTTGTGGGCAGCATCTCTTGCAGTATAAACAGTGCCACTAAGAAGCACTCTGTCACCTGCACGAAGATTTAACACCCATTCATTTATATTCCCGGTATTAAGATTATATTCACTCATTGTCTATCTGCTCGTCGGTTATATCAATAACAGCTACATTCTCCACACCATAATCAACTGGATTAATTGTTGTGGAAGTGTTTTCAACAGTTGCAGAAAAATCATATTCAACTGTCTCTTCCTGAGATTTGTTCTGTATCGAATCTTCTTCGATTATTGCACTGCTTTCAGAAATGAGAAGCTGTGCTGTTTTACTCATATCGCCTGTGAGGGCCTTGATTCTGAGCTCAACCTCTTCCACAGCCTTTGTGAAGCCACGGGCAATGTCTGTGATGCCTGCTGAAAGATCATCTATCCTGACTGCTGTTTCACCGATTGCAGAATAAACAGATTTTGTAACAGCATTTGCTTTTTCCTTGGCTTCTTCAACAAGCTCTTCAGAATGAATTCTCGCATCAAGCATCGCAGCACCGACCTGTCTTTCAAGATCCTTCTTTTTTTCTGCTTCAAGCCTAAGTCTTACAACCTCAGCCTTCAAATCTTCAAGCTCAGCTTCACGCTCCCACGGAGCTGAAAGCTGACTATTTTTGCTTTCAAGAGCAACGTTTTCATTCTTAAGGATTTCAATATCCTTTTCAAGACCTTCTATTAAAGCTGTTTTTTTCGCAGACTCTTCCTCAAGAGAAGAAATCTTCTCATTGGAAGCCTCAAGCTCCGCCTTGCATTCATCATAATACTCAACGGCTGCTTTCATTTCAAAAAGCTGTGCATTTACTCTTGCGTAATTTGCGTTGCTCTCAGAAAGCTTCTTTTCAAGCTCAGCTTTCTCCTCAAGCATTTTATTCACATAGTTCATTACTTCAGCTTTATCAAAGCCGCCAAATGCCTTTGATTTAAAAATTACATCGTTACCCATAAATACCTCCGTTAAAGGAACTAAAGACATAATAAGTGATTGTAATGATTATAACAGAATAAATAATATAAAACAATAAAAAATCTCAATTTATATATTTATTTTTCTCAGGATTTGTTGTATAATGAGAAAAAATGCAGAAAGGTTGTGCATTTATGAAAAAATCGGCAAAAGCATTATTGGGTGCTGCGGGAACATTTATGGGAATCGGTGTGGCAATGAACACCTTTGTTCTCACAAGAGTTTCAAAAGCATTTTCTGAAAAGAAAAAGGAAGTGGAAGAGAAAAAGAATCCCACAGACACCACCCTTCCTGAAAACATTTTAAGAGCTGATGGTGACGCTTGGGTTGACACACAGAACTATGAGCACATTGTTATAAAAAACAGAAAAAACAAACCTATCCACAGCCTTATTATCAAACAGAAAGAACCATCAGACAAGTGGCTTGTTTGTGTGCACGGTTACACAAGCTCACCCAAAGGTATGGGCAGCTATGCTTTACATTACTACGAGAGAGGATATAACATCATTCTCCCCGCTCTCAGAGGTCATGATATGAGTGAGCACCAGCATATCTCAATGGGTTGGCTTGACAGACTTGATGTTGTTGATTGGATTCAGTATCTTATCAGCACATATGGAAGCGACATCCAGATTGTGCTTCACGGTGTTTCAATGGGTGCAGCAACTGTTATGATGACAACTGGCGAGGAGCTCCCCGAAAACGTTAAATGCTGCGTTGCAGATTGCGGCTTCTCAACAGTATGGGATGAATTCAAAAACGAGCTCAAGGTTACATATCATCTTCACGCATTTCCCACTCTTCATTCTGCAAGTATTGTTAGTAAAATCTTTGGTGGCTACGGATTTAAAGAGGCCTCATCCCTCAAGCAGCTCCAGAAATCAAAAACACCAACAATCTTCCTTCACGGCGAGAAGGATGAATTTGTTCCTTACAGAATGATGGACCTTAACTACAACGCCGCAGCCTGTGAAAAGGAAAAAGTTTCAATTCCTGATGCAGAACACGCTGAGGCACACCTTATTCATCCTGAAATCTACTGGCCGGCTGTTTTCAGATTTGTTGACAAATATGTAAAATAATTTTAAAGGTCCCCGTATAATCGGGGACTTTTCTTATATAATTAATAGTAAATTGTGTCAAAAACACATCTCATAAACCGATATTAAATACACATTGTTGCATGTTCAACAAAAATGAAATAATTGGAAAATCCACTTGCTTTTAAGTGCAAAATATTGTAGAATGTATATGATTACATAATAGGTAATTTTGTATTAAATTTTCAGGAGGTTATACTAATGTCAGCATTAACCACAAACAAAAGCGTTCTTTCCTGGATTGACGAAAAAGTTGAGCTTGTAAAGCCCGACAAAATCGTTTGGATTGACGGTTCACAGGAACAGATCGAAGAGCTGAGAGCTCAGGCTTGTTCAACAGGCGAGCTCGTAAAGCTTAACCAGGAGCTTCTTCCTGACTGCTACCTTCACAGAACAGCAGTTAATGACGTTGCTCGTGTTGAAGACAGAACTCTCATCTGCTCAAAGAAAGAAGAAGATGCAGGTCCAACAAACCACTGGATGGATCCTGAAAAAGCATATGCTATGCTTTATGATATTGCAAAAGACAGCTACAAGGGCAGAACAATGTATGTTATCCCTTACTCAATGGGTCCTGTTGGCTCACCTTTCGCTAAGGTTGGTATCGAGCTTACAGACTCCATCTATGTTGTACTCAACATGGTTATCATGACAAGAGTCGGTTCAGCTGTTCTTGATGTTCTCGGCGACAGCGAGGATTGGGTTCGCGGTCTCCATTGCCGTTGTGACATTGACGCTGAAAAGAGATGGATCTGCCAGTTCCCTGAAGACAACACAATCATCTCTGTTAACTCAGGCTACGGCGGAAACGTTCTTCTTGGTAAGAAGTGCTTTGCTCTTCGTATCGCTTCATATCAGGGCAAGAACGAAGGCTGGCAGGCAGAACACATGCTTATCCTTGGAATTCAGAATCCTAAGGGTGAGGTTAAGTACATCTGTGCTGCATTCCCTTCTGCTTGTGGTAAAACAAACCTTGCTATGCTTATCCCACCTGCTCTTTATCAGGAAAAGGGCTACAAGGTATGGTGCGTAGGTGACGATATTTCCTGGATTCGTAAGGGTCCTGACGGAAGACTTTACGCTATCAACCCAGAAAACGGTTTCTTTGGCGTTGCTCCCGGCACAAACGAGAAATCAAACCCCAATGCTCTTGCTTCAACAAAGAAGGGCACAATCTTTACAAACGTTGCTCACAACCTTGACAACAACACAGTTTGGTGGGAAGGTCTTGACAAGAACCCTCCTGCAAATGCTATGGAGTGGAAGGGCAACCCATGGAATGGCCAGGAAAGCGAAGAAAAGGGCGCACATCCAAACAGCCGTTTCACAGCTCCAGCTATCAATTGCCCATGCTTGAGTTCAGAGTTTGAGAATCCAAACGGCGTGCCGATTTCTGCTATTGTTTTCGGTGGCAGACGTGCAAAGCTTGCTCCACTTGTTTATCAGTCACGTGACTGGAACCATGGTGTATTCGTTGGTTCAATCATGGCTTCTGAAACAACAGCTGCAGCTGCAGGTGCTGTTGGTGTTGTTCGTCGTGACCCAATGGCTATGCTTCCATTCTGTGGCTACAATATGGCTGATTATTGGCAGCACTGGATCGATATCGGTAAGACTCTTGATCCAGAAAAGGCTCCAAAGATCTTCAACGTTAACTGGTTCCGTAAGGATGACGAAGGCAACTTCATGTGGCCCGGCTTCGGTGACAACCTCCGTGTTCTTGATTGGATTATTGACCGTTGCGAAGGCAAGGTTGGTGCACAGGAAACAGAAATCGGTTACATCCCATTTGCTGAAGACATCAACATTGAAGGTCTTGAGGGTGAGGTTTCACTTGAATCTCTCAAGAGCATTCTTGAAGTTGAGAAAGAACTCTGGCAGGAAGACGCTAAGGGTATCGAAGAATTCTACGCTAAATTTGGCGATAAGATTCCTCAGGTTCTCGTTGATGAGCTTGAGACTCTCAAGAAAAATGTTCAGTAATTAAACATTAAGGGTTGTGCTTTCAGCACAGCCCTTAAAATCTATGTGTAAAATTAATTTCAGAAAGAAGTAATACATATGGCAAAGCTTACAAGAGAAACTAAAGACGGCATTTATTCACTCATGCTTACTCCTTACTTTGAGGACAGAAGCATAGATTACAAAACCTATGAGGAATATACTGAGTGGCAGGTTTCACAGGGTGTTGCTCACCTTTTCGCTGTTTGTGGAAGCTCAGAAATGACATTGCTCACTCTTGAGGAGAGACTCAAACTCGCTGAGCTCACTGTTAAGCACAAGGGTAACACAACTGTTGTTGCAACTGCTAACCTTGAAGCAACAAAGGAAGAAAATCTTGAAGAAATCAAGAAAATGGAGCAAACCGGTGTTGACGGTATTGTTCTTACAACAAAGGGTCTGGGAGACGACGAAGAAACACTTGTTTCTTACATAAAAGAGCTTGCTTCTTCAACAGAGCTTCCTGTGTTCATGTATGAATTCCCAGGATTCCAACCACACCTTATCAGCGGCAAGGCTTATGGCGAGCTCACAAAGGATGGTCTCATCTGGGGTATTAAGGACACAACCTGCAGACTCGATATGATCAAGGATAAAATCGACAACAAAAATGATTCAACAATCATCCAGGCAAACATGCCTTATCTTTTTGATTCTTATGTTGCAGGCGCACGTGGCGTTATGGCAACACCAACCTCCTGTGGTGGCGCTTTCTTCCAGAGATTCCACGAGGCATTTGTAAGCGGTGACATGGCTCTTGCAGAGCAGCGCTACAACGAAATCATTCTTCTTGACAACGCAATTGACAGTGGCTTTATGGCTAGTGCCAAGGAGCTTATCAGACTTCAAGGTGTTGAAGGCTTCAACTGGTACACAAGAGGCTCACACGACCTTTCGGGAGCAAGACTTCGCTCAATCAAGTCCTTCCACGACTGGTGCGTTGCAAATGGTTTGATGAAATAAAAACGAACAATCTTTTTACCGAGTGTTTCTTGAACAAGTCCAGTAAAAACGGACAATAGAAAAAAACGACCTCCTATGGTAGAATAAAACTACCATAGGAGGAGTTTTTATGCCTAGAAATTATCTACATATAAAGGATTATGAAAAAGAAATACTCAAATTAAGAGAAG